>NZ_JBIYDV010000032.1:0-44028 GCF_044909215.1 Bacillus sp. RC252
CTCCGATCCCAATTTTCTCTCATTATACAAGAAATACCCTATAGAATAGACTTTTTTTTCAGTGTCTATTCTATAGGGTACATTTTATAGTAAGGATGCTCTTTTATTTATTTCAGTAAAGAAGGCGTCGTCTTTTCTAACCAAAGAATGCCATCATATTGTTCTGTCGGAACCATGATTTCTTCTTGTTCTTTGTCGCCCCAATAACTTGACGCAGTAGGAGTAAACATCCATGACGTTTCTGGTCGATTACTTTCTTCCTTTAGGCTAACAAACACGTTGGGGCTTCCCACCGTGCTGATTATTTTTTCAACACTTTGTTCTTCGTGTTCGTTATGTACAGTAATAATATCTTTATTGTTAGAACCCCAACTGCTTCCACTATAGGCAAATACGCCAATCGTGTACATTTGGTTTTTGATGCGCTGCGGAAGGTAATCCATCATATTTGGGGCTACATAATTGTATTGTTGTACCTTCATAAAATCTAATAACATTTTCGAATTTTGTTTTCGAATATGATAATTATGCCCCCATACAATGATTTTTTTGTTTTTATACTGCATTTCAGTAAGCCATGCTAAGTTTTGTGCCATTTTTTGATCTCGGATATAAAAAGAGTAGTCTGTAAGGGTAGGCGAGAGGATACCGCCTCTAGCTTTCATATCGGCATCTAAATGCGTTTTTATCGCATCAATTCGTATACTAATTGATTTTTCAAGGAAATTCACATCATACGTAGAATGAGGTGCAACCTGAGTCAATTCTGCTTTATGATTTTGAATAAACGTTCTTACGCTTTCAAATTTGTTGATTACAGGCTGTATGTCTCTTTTATATTGATCATAGGGATAGGTACCCTTTAAATTATAGTAATACTTATCTAGTCTAATCAACTCTGTTACTGCTGTATCAAATTCAGATGCCACTTCAGGGCTTAGTTTTTGCAACCATTCTTTTGCATAGGGATAAAAGGGTGAATCATAAAACAGATTTATATCAAATCCAGCTAATGTGAGTGGCGTTCCTTTTTCTTTTTGTTCTTTCATATAGATAAACAATTGTTCAATTTCCTCTGTTTGCCATACACCTTCTAACGATTGCTTCATTGCTTCCGTAGCGGTTAAGCGGTCAAAATTTTGCTGAACAGCTGATGCTTCCGCCAACCCTGATTCAAATGCAATCACATCATATCTCATTTCCTCATGTAAGTACTTAATCATTCGTATTTTGGATTGATTAATTTCTTTCGCACCATGTGTACTCTCGCCAAGTACAACAATACGCTTGTCTTTTACCACCTCTTTAAGAAATGATAAATCTTCTGTTGTTTGGGAAGTGGGTTCATGTAATTTTTTTGCATGCTCATGTAACCATTCCTCCCACTTTGGTTGATCAACTGGTTTTTCTGCGGCAAAAGCGACAGATGTAAAGGTTGTACAGGCTAGAAGTGTACTCATTAGCCCAAGTTTCCATTTTTTACGCACAACAACGCCTCCAAGAATCATTTTTTTAGAGATTGAATAGAATGAATATCAAAAATTAACTAATATACCATTATTTATAATAATACATATGCAGATACCGAACAATATAAATATTCTAAAAAATTAAAAATAAACTTCATATATATTGAAGAAACCTTCTATATATAGGTCGCACCCCATTAAGAAGAACAAGCGTAGAAATTTAATCTTTCTACGCTTTTAAAATTATTCAACTCCAGAAAAAACTGTACCTTTTCTTCTAGAGATACTAATTTTCTAGTTTTGATGTATTTATTCACCTTAGCTTTCTTCTGTTGTGGTGAAAAACCATTTTTAAATATAGATTCCAATAGAAATTTATATCACTCCTTCAAATAAATACAGAATTTGTAGCAAAACCATATATACTATATGAACGTATCAATTAAACATACTTAATGGAGAACAGAACATGATAAAACATATACTCAGTTTCATACTTGGAACATTTGTTATGTTAATTGGTTCTTTTTGGGTTATTCCCTACAC
This sequence comes from Bacillus sp. RC252, assembly GCF_044909215.1. Lineage (NCBI taxonomy): Bacteria > Bacillati > Bacillota > Bacilli > Caryophanales > Bacillaceae > Bacillus > Bacillus sp. RC252. The sequence goes on from NZ_JBIYDV010000032.1 coordinate 2,016, forward strand.
CCTCGAAACCATTGACAGTAATGTAAGCTATATTACTCATGAAAAAAAGTATTTTAGTAAGCTATATGACTATGACATTAACCTTTGGTTGATTGCAATGTTTATATTTTGCATTTTTTCTGCGATTTCTGTTCTTATATTAAAGTTACCTAATTATAATAGGGGCAAAAACACTCATATAAAAAAATATAGTCAAACAAATCAGCGAAAAAAAGCAAAGAGAAGGCGTCGTAAATAATTGTGTTCTTGTATTAGGGTTTTTACTTCCAAAAATATCTTAGCGTATAATATCCGTGTTTTGACGTCGGTACCCCTTGATGGGACCCCCTATACTTAGTTAAAAACTCATCAATTACTTTAATTTCGCATTCTTCGTTTATAGTATCCATTGTCCTAGTGGAAATTTTCCGAATATGTACGTTTGAAAACATCACGCTCTGGAATGTGTTTGTATAGCATGTTTTCTTCTTTGACAAGAATATCATAAGAATGATAGTCGTGTTCAATCGAACCGCCAATATCTCTAATGTCAATTGTTCCAATGAGCATCTTATTTCCGAATTTAAACAATACTTTTTCACCTAATTGGAACTTCATTGGTGGAAAAGCTCTATCTTTTTTCCAATACATGTGTTTAACTCCTATCATTTTTTAAAAGCCAGGATACCGATATTAGATAAGCTGGTGGGATCCCGTAAAGAAATATTAAGGTTGTTTAATTTCGATAAGCGAATCGTTAACCCTAATTCAGCGATTATTTTATATTCTCAAGAGATATTCCCCTTCACTGCAACTCATTGCAATATGTCTACTTCTGTGAGACATTACACAATTGTACAGAGATAATAAAGTAATATGAAAAATAATATAAAGATTTTAATTTAATCCTATATATTTTTTATAAATTCTAAAAGTGAATTCCCTATTTTTTGTATAATAGATAGAGACTATTTAATTTCTTATGGATATTCTTGAAAAGGGAGTAATGCTGTATGAAATCAATAAATGTAAATGGGAATATATATTATATTGAATCTGTTCCTTTTGAAGATAAGAGTGAGCAGGATGAAGAGGGATACTACGAATATTTTTACAAAGGAGTCGATTTATCATTTCACTGTGGCAAAGAAATAATTAAAGCCCGAATTTATGATGATGAAGAAATAATATACTTCTTAAAAAATCCATCTCTTGCTTTTAGTAAAGATTTTGAAGCGATAAAAGCATATATAATTAGAGAATATAATGTAAATAAATTTAAGATCCCAGGTGGCGAAAAAGCCTATATAGAAATATAGACATAATCGATCTTTGTCTTTATCATGATAAATTAAATGCAAAAGGTAGGTAGTTATATGATTCATAAAGCTGAACTAAAGGACAATAATATAATTGAAAATCTAGATTAAAAAATTGGTTCTTCCCCAAAACGACAAAAATGAACTAAATGATCATAAATAATTGTAAAGAGATAAAAAATTTTGTTTAGGCAGACTTCATTACCGTAGCTTGAAAGCGATGTGGTGCTACACCTATTTCATCCAACTTGCAACATGTTTGCAGTACTCTTGCTCAAATCATAATAAACGTGATACATCCGCTTTTTAACATAATATTAAAAGCGGATATACTTAATTGCATATCCACTATCAAGAAAGTATATATTTTACCTTATACATACTTACTTCTTATTTATATACTTACCTTCGCTTCTCCAACATCCTGTTTTTTTATTAAATCTAAGTAAAAATGTGAGACAGTTGTGTTGTAATAAGGAGAAATGAAAATAAATGATAGATTAAATGTAAACATTCCTATAAATGCGGCTAATAAAAACCAACCAATAAATGATAACCAAAGAACAAATAACTTTAACTTTTGTCCTTTCATTATCCTTTTACTTTCTCTCAATGCTTCACTTGCTGTATAATCAGGATTCTCTACTAATATGTAATACGACATGGAATAAGAAAAATATTTTATAATACCAGGAACAATTAATAAGAGACTCCATAAAAAAAGAAAAATAGCTTGCAACAGGCCCAATTTTATTGATCTAAACAAATTGCTTTTTTTAAACCCTAGAAATACATCGTCCACTTTAGCGTCTTCATTTTCCCCTAAATGTAAGGTGAAAGCAGAATATCCATAATTAAAGATGCCTTGTATGGAGCTGTAAATTAAGAAACAAATAAGTCCTAAAAAAATATAACTTAGAATAAGTAAAACTAGTGCAGTAGGGTCTACTTGGGGTTGCCCACTAATTGAATAAACAAAGATTACATCCAAACCAATTACTCCAATAAACAGGCCAACTATTAAATACATGAATGTCGCGATTGCTGACGCACTAAGAGTAGGTACAAAATAGTTTAACGCTGATACTCCTATACTTATCCCCCATTTACCATCTAACGAATTAAGTGCTGCTTTCTTTAAATTTCTTGTCATACTTGTATTCCCTCCTTTTTTCTTATTTTCCTTTACTGAAAAAACAAAAAAACTTGTAGCAGGCCCCGCTACAAGTTCTTTTAGCTAAATACTTTAGCTCATCAAAACAAATTATTTATTCTACACAATCGGGGGTAATGCCTAAAATATGGTTTGTTAACATTATTATATAACATCATTATGAATTTTTGTTAAAAATTCTATATATTCAGACGGATAATTATCCGTTTTTTACTTTTTTGATTTTCATGTAGTTTTATCTATATTTTTATTTGAACTAATATAAAACTGCTAAGTTGATTTTTTAGCTCAGCTATTTATTGAATTCATTAACTGAAAGAAGTATTCAGGTTTATGAGTCTTATTTAGGTTATACCATGAATGTAATGTGTCGGGTGCAAATACATCTAATTTTTTCAGTACTTCCATCGCAAATTCTAGAGGAGCTATTCCTGATGCAGTAACTAAATTCGCATCAGATACCGCAGATCCCAACTCATAGAACTTTTCTCCTTTATAGTTAGGACATACCATTTTAGTGTATTCTAAATTATTACTTGTATGCTTTCTAGTATCTAAGTATCCCATATTTGCAAGTGCCTCAGTTGCACCACAAATTGCAGCAACAATAGTGCCAAGCTTTAAAGCTTGGCCAATTCTTTCCAAGATAGGTTGATGAATTTCTTCACTCCAAGTACTCCCTCCTGGTAAAATCAAAAGATTTTTACTCTCAAGAGTACATTCATCAAGGGAAATATCTGGTTTTATGCTCAGTCCTCCCATAGTAGTAATCATTTCTTTATTAGCTCCTACTGTAATTACTTTTAAAGGTGCTAAATCTTTTTTGAAATATCTTCCTGAGTTTAGTTCAGCAATTAAATATCCATATTCCCAGTCCGACATTGTATTAAATACATATAGAAAAGCTTTTTTTGTTTGCATCCAATAACACTCCAATCACAATTGATATGGCTATTATAATATAACTTCCCTGACAGTTAACGTCAGGGAAGTTATCATACTTGATGAAATTTTATTAATTCCGACAGAACTTCAATAAGTCTTTTCTTAAGACTTATTGGCTCAATAACTTTAATAGATTTATTGTACGGTAAAAGTAAATAAGGTACATATGTATGTATCATATCTTTTTCAAGAAGAAAAACTGCTTGATTTGAAGTCCGTTCTTGTAAATAATGTCCTAAAAACCAATGTTGGCAAATATCAGCCAATACACTTTTATCCCCATGAATAACCAAAGAAATAATCCCTTCCTTATCTTCTATAGTTGGAAGAAGATTTTTTATAAAAAAGTCACGTGCTGAAAAATTTACTGGCCGGTTAAACTTATTTTCGGTTAGCATTAGACTTTCAATTCGATCTACTCTAAAACTACGGATATCATTCCTAAGATGACAAAATCCAATTACATACCACTTATTATTCCAATAGATAATTCTGTACGGATCGACCAATCTATAATTTAATTGCTTTTCGCCACTTTTATAGTAAAGAATTTTTACTGAGTACCCGTCAGCTACAGCCTGCTCCAACTCCTTCAAAAAAGGTTCCATAGAGAGTGAACTTAATCGACTTATTACTTCTAGACTAGTTAAATGTTGGTTTATCTTTGCTTCCTGCTCTTGATTTGAGTATTTACTTAGTTTTGAAATGGCCCTATTTAGTGCTTCACCTCCATAATATCCGGCTTCTTCTGCAAAAACAGCAGCGTGAAATAGTGAAGTTTGCTCCTCAAAATCAAAAAAAAGAGGAGCCTCAATAAAATTGTTCAATAAAGTGTATCCACCGTTATGTCCTGGTTCTGAAATTATAGGTACGCCACTTGTTGAAATTGTATCAATATAACGATACACAGTCCTTATATTCATCTCTAACTTTTCTGAAATTTGTTTTGCAGTAATTTTTTTACCTGAGCGAAGCATCCATAGAATTGCTAACATATTGTCAATTTTAGGCATATAATTCCACCTCTATATGGAATTTATTTTCTATTATATATTTCTGATTTTTGGTATAACTCATCAACTGTTCCTTTCCAATAGCTTTCTATATAATGAGGCCCTAGACACATTTGTAATTTCACAAATGTGATTTACAGTCATATCTCCCTCTTTATAAAACTTTACTGCATAATTCTTTCCTGCATGATTTTTATGGTACTTCTTTAACCGACCTTTAAACTTTTCTCCTTTCTTAGCCAGTTCAATCCCTTCACGCTGCCGCATACGGATAAGATCACGTTCTAATTGGTTTACACCCGCCATAATCATAATTAAGAATTATTGGTGTCTTCTTTTATATGAATTAGTTTAACTGCTTTCTCTATTAAATCTGTTCTTAATTTTATAATAGTAATCACATCACTTTTCAAACGAATATAATTAATTAAGGTTTTAAACTTTCTCAATATTACAGTATCAAATTTCTTATATAATTAAATTATTCTCTTTATTTATTTTATGTATCTGTTCCCTTTGAACCCTACCATTATAGGGTTCCTTTTTTATAATCATATATTTATTTATTAATTAATTTATCAATTTCCTGACTTAAATAGAGGACTTTCGTATGACCAAAGCCATGGTTATTTACCAGTTCTATTAATTCTAATTTTTTATTTTCTATTAGATCATTTAACTTCGCCACTAACATAAACTTTTTTCTTTCACACTCCCCCTGAGCAAAATAAAAAGAGCTGCTCCCAGCTCTTGTATACTAAAAATCTTTATTATTGCAGTGTAAAATTTCCATATTCTATTATACATTAATATACATAAAGCCAACAACAAAAATTTTAGTGTATTAAGAAATAAAAAAGCAGCAATATTTCATTACTGCTACAACTTCTTTATAAATTCATTATTTATAAAAACATATTCTTCCGGTCCATCAGCTTCACCATACCAAACTTCCAGCTTTATAATATGTTCTGCTACTTCTTTTAATATCACATTCTTGAACTACCCCCACTTTTACTTCGTTTAGAAGAGGGGGATTTCTAAGTAAAGAGTTCTATTGAACTCTAATTTATTAGGCTATCTCCGCAGTCCTTGCGGTTAGAAGCCTTATCGCTTCATTCTTTAGATTGATACTTGCGTTAATATCCCTATCATGGTGTGTAAGGCAAGAAGGGCAGTCCCATTTACGTAGGTTTAGATTTTTAACGTCTTTGTTTTGATATCCACAACAAGAACATAATTGGCTTGAAGCAAATGTTTTCGATACGACAATGATTTGTTTGCCGTACCATTTCGCTTTATATTCCAACATGGTTCGAAACTGTGACCATGATACCTCACTAATTGCTTTTGCTAACTTATGATTCTTTAACATATTCGATACTTGCAAATCTTCTATACCGATAACATCGTGGTTTTTGATGATTTCAGTTGAGATTTTGTCCAAGTAATCTTTTCTGGCATTTGCCATGTATTCATGAATTCTAGCTACCTTTACTCGTTGTTTATTCCAGCGAGAAGATCCTTTCATTCTTCTAGAAAGAACACGCTGTGCTTTTACCAACTTCTCTTCTAACGATCGAAAAAACTTTGGATTTTTATAGATTGTTCCATCTGACAAAATGGCGAAATCTTTTAGTCCTACATCCATTCCAATGTAAGAATTTGTTTTCGGAAGTTCTTGTACTTCTGTTTCAACTAACAATGACACAAAGTATCTGCCAGAAGGGTTTCGTCTAACTGTAGCATTTAAAATACGTCCCTTTACTTCACGACTTTTGGCAAATCGAACAAGACCGAGTTTTGGCAATTTCATTTTGTTTCCTACAACGGCAATGTTTTCATTTGTTTGTTTTGTGGTGTAAGATTGTACGTTGTTTTTCTTAGATTTGAAATGCGGGGCACTGTTTTATTTTTTGAAAAAGCGTGTATAAGCATCCGCAAGGTTGCGAACAGACGACTGAATCGCAATACTATCCACTTCTTTTAGCCAAACAAACTCTTTCTTCATGGCAGGAAGTTTGGCAGAGCATGTCCCATATGTCAAACCTTTTCCTGTTTCTTTGTATGCATTATCCCATAGAGATAGGAAATGATTGAATACAAAACGAGAACAGCCAATCGTTTTATTGATTAGGATCGCTTGTGCTTTATTTGGATAGATACGAAATTTATATGCTTTATTGATTATCATTCGTCCCACTCCCATTTCGATATGTGTCTATTATACAACAAACGTATATTCGATAGGTAGTGAAGTAACAGTTTATGCATGTCGAACAATTAAGATGGCTTCCTGCCATCCCCTGTCCGAAGCCAATTCATCTCCCACCTACTCACTTCGCGTTCCTTGAGGAAGGAGTCTTCTTGGCTAAAATGATAAATGATGTAATAGGTGTCACGTTATGTTCTGTATCCCTGTAATTCTTTAGATTGGCTATAAATGACCATTCAAACCTTTTAAATTTGTATAATAGTCAGTCTCTTCTTCCCAGTTGCCTACGTGCCACCTCATATATAGAAAATCATCTTCTGCTAATGCTTCATTTATCTGTCCCTTTGTAAATGGAATGTCTTTACTTTGATTAACTTTTATATATTCTTTAACGAATGGAAACTTTAAAGCTGCTTCTTCCCAGCTTCCTGTATTTATCAATTCCACTAATCCTTTATATTCATCCTTTATAATTACTTTAACTCGAAAGGCTGTATACATTTCAAAAGACAATTTTTTCACCCTCTTAAATTCATTATGAATTTAATTAACCTATCCTATATACTTAACTACACAATAGATGGTTTTAGAAATCGCACTACGTTTCCCTTTTCACTAAATTCACTCTCATTGTTACAATTCTTTGAGGTAAGATCCACTATATAACTCTCTGAAATTTTAAAAGTTCTTTCCTCATTAAACATTGTCAAAGGAACTGATACTCCAACATTATTATCTAAATGACTTAGTACCATTACAGGGATAGTTTCTCCTTTTAATAAATCAACATATGAGGTCTTAACTTTATAATAATGCCCTTCTAAAAAATGCATTTTTCCGTTTATTAAATCCACTGCAACTCCGTTATTACAGTACGCTAAGCTTTGATTTGAAAAATGGATGTCATCCGATACTTTAATAAATTTCATCGTTTTATTATCAAATATATAGTAACCCTCTCTTACTACAAAGAGATTATGCGGATTGATAAACTCTAGCAAATAATGTGTGATTTCAAAGCTAGTATCTCCCTCAATCATTTCTCTGTATTCTACATAAAGTTTCTCTAACTTTTTAAATGTACTTAGTTTGATCCCCTGATTTGGTCTTGATGCAAGTGTTAAGTCATCTAATACCCATTTAGCCACGTATGTTGACGTTGGAATCATTTACAATATACCCCCTTCAAAATTCTATATATGAACATATAAACTATTTAAATTTAATAAATTGGGCTCTACTTAAAGTATAGGCAGAATCTGTTTAATAACTAAGATAATTCTCTAACTTTTTCATATTTACTTCTTTTGAACTACTCACCACTTAACATCCTCACGGACTGTTTGAAGTGGGAGATTCCTAAGTACAGAAACCTAACGGTTTCTAATTCATTAGGCTATCCCCGTAGTTCCTACGGTTAAGAGACGAATTGCTTCGTTTCTAAGATTGAGCGCTGCATTTCGATCTCTATCGTGATGTGCGCCACAAGAAGGGCAATCCCACTCACGAATTTTTAGATTTTTAACGTTTTTGTTTTTGTATTCACAATTGGAGCATAATTGACTAGAAGCAAATGTTTTAGATACTATAACAACTTGTTTGCCATACCATTTTGCTTTATATTCCAACATAGTCCGAAATTGTGACCAAGATACTTCATTAATCGCTTTTGCAAGCTTTCTATTTTTGAGCATGTTACTGACTTGTAAGTCTTCCGTACCGATAACATCGTGGTTTTTGATGATTTCAGTAGAAAGTTTATGTAAGTAATCAGCTCTTGCATTTGCAATATGTTCATGGGTTCGTGCAACTTTCACACGTTGTTTATTCCAGTTCGAAGAACCTTTTGTTCTTCTAGAAAGGAAACGCTGTGCTTTCGCTAACTTTTCTTCTAATGTACGGAAAAATTTAGGGTTCTTGTATGTTGTGCCATGAGAAAGAATGACAAAATCTTTTAATCCAACATCAATTCCACAAGTGGATTCAGCTTTTGGAATTTCTTGTACGTTTGTTTCAACAAGGATAGATACAAAGTATTTACCACTTGGGTTACGACGAATCGTTGCATGCAAGATACGTCCTTCTAATTCACGACTTTTAGCAAAGCGAACAAGGCCAAGTTTCGGTAATTTTATATTGTTGCCTACAATTCCAATATTTCCGTCCGTTGTGTTCGTTTGTTTTGTTAGTCCTTATCCTTCCTCAACAAATAAGACCAGAAAATCCATGTACAAAAAAAAGAGCGCTTTTCTTCAAAGCCCTCTCCAATAGGAATTTACCAATCCTTACGCTTATCACAATCACAATCACAGTCACGATCATGATTACGTCTACGACGACATTCATCACAGTCACAGTCACGTCTACAACGACGGTCATCACAATCTCTATGTCTGCGTCTGCAGAACATTAAATCATCCCAAAATCTATTACAATCTCTGCAATGTCTGAAATTACAATTACATCCCATAAATATGATTACCTCCTCTTAACTTTAAGATTCATCATATCTTATGCTAAAAAAAAAACAGCTTGTTTACTAGTCTACTTTCTGCATTTTAAAGTAATAATATTATTATCTAATCTTTAAGCTTCAAATCCATTTCACCCCTTATCTTTCCTTAACAACAAACAAGACGCCACCCAGATTACGGCAGCGTCTACGATAATTGCTATTGGTTTAATCGATTTATTTACCCTCACGTCATTTATTTCTTTGCTTCCATACCCCATTCTCTTTACGATAAGTATTCTTACCATTCATGAAGTCAGCTGTATTACCAGGAATGCTATATTTTTCATTGTTTTTCTTAGCCTTCTTCTTCAGCCTCTTCTCTTCTTGAACAGCTCGCAAATCCGCCTTCCATTGTTTCAACAAATCCTTTTCACGCCGCATCGAATTTGTACCCCTTGGATTAAAATGTGAATCAAATAATTAGATTCTATCTATTTATATAATCATTTAATTCAAATGTCCATTTTGTACAAAATAAAGAGCACCTTACGATTGCAGGTGCTCAAATATATGAAGTGGGGCTACCCCATACTCCAATATATGCTTGTCCTTATAAAAGGTGCAAAATAAAAAGAGTACCCGTCCATTAGGTACCCTTCAACAAATAAGTATGGCGCTCCAAGTTTCACCTCATATGATAACTCGTCCCACGAATTCATCATATGCTTGTCTTATTAGAATTTTCACTGTTTTAATGTGTAATTTTTATACAACAAAGAAAAAAGCATCCATTTCGGATGCTTAATGTGCACTAATATTAATATTGAATAGCTTTATTGATAGACTTTCTAGAACAATGAATATACTAGCTGAAGCTGATCAATATCCAATATTTTTTCCTGTAACATTAATAGTAATCTCCGCTAAATGGGTTTGCACATCATCTTTTTCAAAAATTTTATCTTCAACCTTTTCAATTATTGCTACATTATCTACTTCTTTAAAAGTTTTCAGCAATTTTGTTTCTAATAAAGTAAAATCAAAATTTTCATCTTTAACCACATCAAATTTAATCTTCATTTTTCTTTCCCCATTTTTAACTAGTTAATATATTAACATTAATATAATTATATATATTTTTATTAAGTAATTCAAAAGTTATGCTTTACAAAACTCCCCATAGTTCACATATCTAATGGAGAGAAATAAAAAAACAAATCGTAAAAGTTCCTCTTCCAAGGTCAAGATAACTCTCAACCTTCTCCAAGCCACCGCAACACTATATATTAGCTACACGCTTCACATTTGGTTAGTTCGGTGACTGAGAGAAGACTAAGAATCTTCTCGTTTATACTCCGTGGAGCCGGCTCAAACAAAGAGTGGAAGCTCTCTGCTCGTTTAATCATTTAAGAAGAACAATCTGACTTACATTAGTTATTGTTGTAAAATATAAATAATTTCGGGAAGCTCTTATTCCCTCTAGCCTCCGCGTCACCGAGTAACGTTATTATAATGGGAACGCTATCCCAAAAACGTATTCTTTTTTCAAAGAACTGTTTATAGGAATAGCTTATAATTTTTACGTTTTTATTTAGTCCCCCAAAAAGTTCGCGTTTTGTTCGCACTTTTTAGATTATTCCCAGCGCTGTAGCAATCAACTTAACCCCACTCTGCTTCTTCTCATAGAAGTATGTCTTCTTGAGTAATAGATTGTGATAAACATCTGAATCCTTTACTCTCTCATTTGTCAGCAACTTTCGCTCTACAATATTACGCTCATCCTCATCTAATAAGTTATTAAGTGCCTTTTCAACCTGCTGCACCTTCCATTTACTCGTATTCCTTGAATCACGTAACTCAGGAAACAAACTGATCCCTTCTTGCTCCACGTCATTGCTGAATCGCATTTTGATTGCTCTGTATTCCTTTAATACGCTTACTACTTCCTTCGGTACTTTCTTATCATCGATATTCGGTGACAAAGTCAATTGTCTCTCCAAGTTGGAATCCTCCTATTTCAAATTTCGGTTTTTACATTTCCATCAGGTACGTGAAATTTTACTGTCAAACTACTGAATAAGGGAATGATGACTACAATACAGCCCCCACCACACTGTTAGTCATTGTTCCGCTATCCATTAAGCCTTTAGCAATTTACGTTTCTTGTTATTTATCTTCTCTTTTGCTGCCTCAATGTTATTTGCTACCCTTGTATGGTCCTGATCAATTTGAATCATGCCCTCTAACATTACTGGAATTAATCCTTATTCATCGATGTATTGTAAGTAATCTACAGTTGCTCGCTCCGTCTGATTTACCAGGTACCCATAAATATCAAAGTCTGCTCTTGGTATCGACTTCTTACCTTTTGGCTGCTGTGACATCCTTACATAAGCTTGAATGACTGATAGTGGTACCAGAAATACTGACTTGTCCTTGCTAAATTCAATAAGGAAGAAACAAACCGCTCCCATCTTCTCTGCTTTCTTTAGGTAATCCAACTGATGCTGAGCAATGTTCTTTAAATCAAATCGTGTAGCATTCTCTGTAGACTTCGCTTCAAACGCAATAGCTCGTCCCTTATAAACGCCATCATAGTCCACTGTACTTTTAGCTTCATAGAATCCATTTAATACACGGACACCTTTACTCTTTAACACCTTTACAGGAGTCGGACGCTTGTTTATAAGCATTTCAAATGCCATTTCACGGTTTCCTAGTCCCATTGTTATTCCTCTCTTTCTATTCAGAGGATTATTTTGTTAAAAAATTCATTTCGATTTATAACCGCTATCTTTTTCTTTAATTTCCCAGTAAAATTAAATGGAAATATTTTAATAACATAGGAGGAAGCAATGAAGTATAACATCAATCTATGGTCCTTTATATGTTCTTTGATTTGCGTTGGACTATTCTGTTTATATTTTGAAATTCCACTTGAACTATTCAAATTTTTCACGGATTCATTACACATTCACCCTTTATTTATATTACTAGTTTTAACAATAGGAACTTTTTTTGCTGGCATTATAGGATTTTCTAAGATGAATAATTGGATTGCGATGCTTAGGAGTATAGCAACAGTCTTACTAACATTGTTATTATCAGTGTTTTTAACACTAACTTTGATTGTGCGCTATGCATTAAGTTAAACGTAGTTTTTTATGAATAAAACTCAATATTCCGTCAATAATATAGATGACATTAGATTTTTCTCCTTGTTCCCCCTTGGAGAACCGAGCAGTTAGCTTTTGCTAGCTGCTCTTTGTTTGTAAAAAGCACTCAATTAATTGGGCATACATATAATATTCTGTGTTCCTTTCTCTATATATTGAAATAGTCTTTACAAATGGATAATCTCGTCACGAGAGCACTTTATTAAGTGCTCTTTTTGGGTTTTAAACTAATACAAAATGAAATTTTTGTTTTAGTTCCCACTCCTCCAGCATATTTTGTACCGAAGGGTGTTTACCTAAAAAGTTACCTCCTTATCGATGAGCACTCACTTATGTAGTGCTCCTTTTCATGTTGTATAATTCTGTTTTACTTGTATAAACTACAGATAGTTTCTTTTTTGAAACTCCCACATTCTTTCTTTACAAGTTGCAATGGAACAGTTAGATTTTTTCTAACTGTTCTTTTGTTAGTTGTCACTTTTTAGGCAAACGTTCATATATTAACTGTGAACAACGGCCGATAGAAGATTGACCCTACCTCTCTAAGAGCACTTTTCACGGTGTTCTTTTTAAATAAACAAATTAGATACCAAATAGCGTTTTTGTTAAATTTCTTTCACCTTTTAACTGGACGAGCATATGTTATTGTATAGAGATTCTCCACTCATAGATTCCTACCTTTCTAAGAGTACGCTTAAGAGTGTGCTCTTTTCATTTGTTACTGTTGCGATAGGTAAGACTTTGAAGTTATCTCCATCTTTTCCCCCGCTTAACACTGTACGTGCGACTTTCATCGCATACAGCGCCCCATCTTATTCTTCTATACTAAAGCAACTAGATTACAAACAATGTTGTACTCACCAACGTATTAATTCCCCTTTCTTACGAAAGGTCACATCATCTTACTCGATCCTGTGAGTTACATCTAATTGATTTAGTTTTCAAAGAACAAGACTAGGGACTATCCCTCCACATTTATTACATGCTTCTTCGGTACTATGTCCCCACCTTCACAAGAATAAAGTAATTTCGGTTCGTTAGAACCTTATGTGCACCTGTCTGCTAGTAGGCGTTGATGACAGTTTCTTGCTTACCACGTTCCAATTGACTTAGCTATACATATATCCTTAGGTGCTTGCTTTAAGCCTGTTATCTTTACACCCTCATCGTTAGATGTTCCGAATTTCATATCATTTACTCTTACTTTTCGGTAGATAACGTCGTCATTGACGACATACACATTTCTAATGTATTAAGCGTTTAGACCCGTACATTCGCAAGTTCGCCAGTCCATTTGGACATTCTCACCATAGATATTTTGTAGCATCCCGACCTATCCATCACCATATGATTTTTCACTTAGGTTTTGTTCAGCCGACTTCACCTAGCTTCATACAATTTGTGACTACTATCACGCCTTGCATGTAGGAGTATCAGATAAGTAGTTTCAGCTCAACCTGACGGCTTTCATTCCTACTTTCAGTCAATCAGTTGTTGTTATCAAATTGATAACCCTCCTATTTCGTGTTTGCACACTTATGAGGAAACGTGTCGCACAAATAACGCTTTTGTTTAGTTTTATTTCTTTAGAATTCTTTCTGGATCAATCTCCCAATCTTCACAAATCTCACATAGATCAAATGCAATACAATCACTTTTAAGATGTACTTCCATACCACCTTCATCAAAATGACTAGGACCTAATAACTCAGTAAACTCTTTTAATTGGTCAAAACGAAGCCATATAATAAGTTTGTCGTCAATCCAATCCATTTCTTTATCTTCACAAAAAATATATAAGTCTAATGCATCCATTTCCCATTCCCCTTTTCGTATAATCTTTTTTATATCGTACATACTACCTACAAGCCGACTTCCCACGGCTTCACTCTTTTCAAATCGGAGCTCTCTCCTCCGTATTGTTTTAGAACATGGCAGGTAACTCAGTCAATTACCTGCCATCTTTACGTATAATTGTAAAGATTCTTGTACAAAATAACGCTTTCATTTCAAAATTATATTGTTTTAAATTATCTATTCTACTTCTCTTTTCTTGTTCATATGCCAAGTTCTTTATTCATACACTAAAAATAATTAACATAACTGAATGGGGGCTAACTATGTCTTTTGCAAATATTATTAAACAAGGACGCGTTCCCCACTTTAATTCTAACTTCCCTTTGATTTTATTTTGGAGTCAGAAAAGTGGCTGTACTTCTCTTGCACATTGGTTTTTTTATCAAATAAATTTATTTAAACAAGCCATAAAATACGATCCCTTCATCCATAATTATGAAAATGAAATATACAAAAACTCCTCGGACTACTTTATTGAACTAGCTTCAGCTTTACATACAAACAGAAAAGATACCTATAAATTAGTGAGAAACCCCTATACAAGAGCTGTAAGCTCATTCTTTTCACTAATTCCTCCCCCTTACATAGAAAACCCAGCATGGAATCCTATTCGGAATTTTTATTATGGTAATGAATTTTGTAATAAACCCATTTCATTTAAAATCTTTCTCTACTACTTAAAAGCGCAAATGACAGATTTAGAACAAGTAGATCCACATTTAATGCAGCAATATGAATCAGGTGAAGAGGAGTTTGTTACAAAGTATATCTACCTTGAAAATTTCTCTAACGAAATTGTGCGCCTAGAACAAATATATCAACTAAAAACTTCTCCTTTACACATACTAACCAAGTCATGGCATCATCAGAATGACAGGGCGATTTTTAGAGGTAATTTTGCAGATGCTGATATTACTGATCCTTTATTCCCACGCCTCCCAACATACGATAGTTTTTATGATCATGAAGCTATCCAATTAGTACAGGATATTTTTAATAAAGACTTCAGCACGTACAAATACCCATTAACTCCTTTAAAAAATAAGTGATTTTCTAATTGCAGTTTCATATATTATAGAGAAACTTAAATTCACCTATTTAAGTTTCCTCATAAAACTCTCGTAGTAAGTTGGGACACTGGAGGCAGTGTCTTTTCTTTATAAAATTTACATTAAATTAATAAAACTTTATAAACAGTTGTAGTAAAATAGAATTAGGTGGGAACCCAGATATATTTGTGCTGTAAAAAGTTTTATGTAGGTCAAGTAGAGAGAGACACTTTGAAGGCGGTGTCTTTTCTTTATTTTCAAAAGGGACCTGCTCAATTAATGCCTAAAAACATAAGGTAAAGTGAACCCGTTAAAATACATGAATGACCCCGTGTTTTCCCCTCCTATCTAAAGGAGGAACTATTATGGGATTTGGTGGTAGTTGTAGTAGTTGTGGTGGCGGCTTTGCTTTATTAGTTGTATTATTTATTTTATTAATCATAGTTGGAGCTAGCTGCTTCTGCTAAAAAACTATTGGGAAAGACACTCTTATATGGGTGTCTTTTCTTTATGCGTTAAAAAGCCCACCTATTTCCGTAGGTGGGCTTTATCTTTATTACACAATACCAAAGTATACTCTCATTTTCTCGTAAACTTAATGCAATTATACATATTCGGTAAAATTACACTAAATAAATATTACACGTAGTAAAATATCACTTGTGGACACGTTCTATAAAGCAGATTCTTCGATTAGAAGGCGTAACACATCTCAACTATATAGATGTGGCGTTGCTTTAATCTAGCCAAACAAATGATCTCGATTCTCTTGTATTTGTACACTAACAATCTGGTGAAAATAAATGATTCTGTTTTATAGGACGTGTTTGCTTAATGTCAAATACATATTATTAAAATTAAAGTGGTTCAAGTCGGAGGAGGGCACCTTAGGGTGTCTTTTCTTTATTAATTCAATTTGTAAATTAATAAAAAAAGACTAGCAGCATATACTAGTCTTCTAAATGAGGTATCACCACACCGCTATCAAGTTAAGAAATACATTCTTCCCCAAAATGAAAAAAACGAACTAAATTTCTATGGACAACTATGAAAAGATAAAATTTTCGTTTTGGGGACACTTCAAAATACTAGCTTGATGGACATGGGGTACTAACGGCAAAACGCAGATTTTATACGCTAAGACAGTTCCTAAAAGTGAAATCCCATCATTGCTAATATAAAAAACAACTAGCCCCCGCAAGAGGTATTAGTTGACGTAAAATTCGTTGTAGGAAGTAAAAATAAAGAGAAAATCGCATGATAAAACATTTTTACACTTTAAAATCACGTTATTATAAAGAAATTTGGTAGTCTTTAATTAGCCTTTAACTTAACCTTAAACTTAAGGGAGATGTATAAATGAACATTGGTAAACAGATACAATATTTTCGTAAACGGGATAGTATGTCCCAAGAGGCGTTAGCAGAAAAAATTCATGTTTCCAGACAATCTATTTCTAATTGGGAAAATGAAAGGAACTATCCAGATATTCATAATTTATTAATGATGAGTATTCTTTTTAATGTCTCCCTGGATGATTTAGTTAAAGGAGATGTAAAGATCATGAAAGAAGAACTTCAAAAATCAACTTTCTTTAAGTGGAGTTACATTATGTTAGTATTAATGTTTATACTTCCTATTTCTATTGCACCTGTATTTCACTTTTTTGGTTATTATGGCCTTATAATACCTTTGGTACTCACGATTTTGCTTATGCTTTCATCACAGCAAGTTGAAAACATAAAAAAAGAGCATAATTTAAAAACTTATCGTCAAATAGTTGATTTTATAGAGGGAAAACCTATAAGTGAAGCAAAGTCTAATATAAAAGATAAATTATTAAAAATAGGTTTGATGCTTGCAAGTGCTTTAATTAGTTATAGTTTGATTTATTTGGGATTGAGTGTATTTGGAAGATAACTTATAAAACTATTAAAAGTCCTCCGGATTGTTTAACTGGAGGACTTTCGTGTTCACATAATTCTCGATATCGGAAGTAGAATGATTTTAATTATTCCACTCGCTTTTTAGTAGAGAATAACTGATAACATCGTTCGGATAATTATTTTGATACATATATTCTCTTAATACTCCATCTTGTTTAAAACCAAATTTTTGTACTGACCTATGTGAGGCGACATTGTCTGTAAAAATAATTGCACCAATCCTATTTAAATCCGATTTATTAAATCCATATGTAATAACAGTTCTTACGGCTTCTGATATATATCCTTTTCTCCAATAATCCGGATGAATCTCATAACCTATTTCTGTACGTTTATGTTGAGGACTCCAAGCATGAAACCCTATTGTTCCAATGAATTTATTTTCTGTTTTTGTAACAATTCCCCATCGAATTCCTTTTTTATCATGAAAAGCACGCTGAAAGTTCTCGACAAGAGTCTCTGCTTCCTTTAAATCTTTAAAAGAATTCATACCGTAAAATCGTGTTACATCGTCTTTTGAAAAGTAATCAAAAATAGCTTTTGAATCCTCTTTTGTAATTTCTCTTAATATTAATCTTTCTGTTTCTAGAACTGGAAATGACATAATAGTTACTCCTCCTTTTGTATTTAGTTTATTTCGCTATGAATATATTTAAATCCTATGTAAATAATGACGAATACTATATTCATGTGAAGTTAACATAACGTCTCATTATCGGGATTCAATGTATTTAGAAAACTATTAAAAGTCCTCCATATTATTTAACTGGAGGACTTAATATCACTTTTTTGCTTTATTTTTTCTCACTAATTTTAAGCCGTTTTGCGTTTATGAAAAATGCGCTTCCAATTGTGAATATAACGGAAGAGATATACATTGTTATCCCTGAGTATTTATTATCGAACATTGTAATATTAAGTAAATTAATGAACATCATCAATATAAGTGATATGTACAATCCATTAATATATTTCACTTATGCCCCCCCTTCCATTTTACTTTTCCCTATTTTATCACTTAATAGAGGTGATATGTTGTTTGTTTGCGGTTGAATATTGTATACATACTTGGTTAACATAATGTCCTATTATCAGTAGCAAAGAAAAGGAGGAACCTAACTCTCACAAGGGAACCTCTTTTTTTCGTTCTATGGACCTATGCATTTTTTTATACATTCCTATCCTGGCGCGGTTTTAGGGTTCTTGTTTATTACTAAATCAGCCGAAAATTCGCATGGAATTTTGCATACTCTTAACCTGGGGGGGTTCTAAAAACCTGACAATACCCCTCACATAAAATCTCCTTTTGTACAGAAATAATAGAGTTATTGTAAAAATGCTGGTCATATTATTCAGTAATTGGGCCAGGTTATAGAGTGATTTTATTAATTGTTTCGTTAAGATTGTGAAGAAGTGTATTTAAGTCAACGTAGCAGTTTATTTTAAATGAGGGAGGATTTATCGAAAGACATTATACAATCTCAAATTATGCACCACATATAAGAAGAAAAAACATAGCTCTAACCAGAACACAATAAAAATTATATATATGCATAATTGCATTTAAAATCACCAATGATAATGTTATACTAATATCAACCAAGAAGCATCCAACAAACTATGATTAATCACTACATTTTCTTTCAGAATAGGTCAACGTATAAAAAGGCACTATATATAGTGTCTTTTTATATACCTAAATTATTACTAGATTAGAAGTACACCTATTTATAAACCGTAAATAGGACACGGCAGTATAGGAGAATATATCAATAATTCAGAAGACACAACATTATTTTTATCATTTAAAAACACTATGGTTTATTCTGGTCATGACTTTTGCATCTTTCTTGTTACCAATCCCCACCAGTTTTCTACCAGGAGGATTACAAAAAAAACCATTGAAGATGAATATTTATGGATTCAAATAGTGGATGGCATAGTCATTGCACCTTTATTAGAAACAACTCTATACCAAATGTTTATATTTTGGATTTTAAAATTAATCCCCGGTATGGAAAAATACAATAAATCAATTATCTTTATTTCAGCTATTATATTTGGATTGAGCCACAATTTTAGCTATACTTATATGTTATATGCTTGCATTATGGGTTTGGTATTTGCGTACTCTTATTGGATTTATACAAGAAAATATGAGAATGGACATCCAAAATTTCCACCATTTTGGATTGTATGGTGTATACATGTTTTACATAATATTGTTGTATTTTTATTGAAAATTTTCTTATTCTATAAATAATACTTAATAACATGTTGCCCGATAAAGAAAAGAAGCTGGTGGATAAATTCTCCACCAGCCTCTTTCTATCTTGCTATTCAATTAGAAGCTAACCGTCGCTGCTTCCTCTCCTGAACTAATCATTCGTTGTTCAATCTTTCCTAGCAGTTCCTTTATCTTATCTGAATAAAGTTTAACTGCTTTCGTAGATTGAGCATTCTTAAGCTCTTCTGTCCATGCTGCTAAATCTTCCTTTTCTTGATCATCTAGATAATCAAAAACTTCCTTTCGAGACATGGGGCTCACCTCAACTCAATTCTCTTTATTTGGCCGTTGCATAACCAAATCTCCTCATCTCTCTATTTCTATTTATACCAGATTACTCCTCTTTTATTCCTTATTCTTTTTTTCGAGTTCGTTCAATTTCTTTGAAATCGACTGAATCTCGTCGGTTTTTACTTGTTCCGTTGCCAAGCGATTGTGCAGCAGGAAGGCTTGCCCTGAAATCCCAGCAAGAATACTCACCTTAAGAATATCCATCATTGTTTCAGGGTTAAACATTGCAACACCAACGAGTGAAGCAATACTGCCTACAAACATCTCTCCCAAGAAACCCGGGTGAAATGCAAGCTTGCTCTTACGAGGCAACAAGAACTTTTTATTTGTGATGTAATGACTAGCCAATCCTGAGACCATACCAGCCACAACTGACACAATTACTGTAACCAACATAATATGCACCCCTTTTTGAAAAACTTTTGATATTGCAGCAGCAGTTTCTATTTAATAATTAGTTCCTATGACATAGCATCACCCCTTTCAGGCAAAAACAAATAACCTTCCAGGAAAATGAATTGTTTACACAATGAAATAAAGTAACATAAAGTTCCTTTTTGTGTAATTTCATTAACCCGAAAGGTTATAAGTAGTTAGTGATATAAAAAAGAAAAAGAAAAAAATGCAACTAAATTATATCACAATGAAGTTTGTTTTATCTTTAAATTCAGAAAATTTATTCTGTTATTTAACTTTCTCAAGTTAACAAATCAAATTCTTTGATACCTTTACACTTTCTAATAATTCGAAAGCCTGATTATTATTTATTTTTTCAATCTGCCATCAATTATGCTGTATATTACACTACAATTTTGATGAATATAGAATTCCAGTATCTCAAATGCTACCTTTTTATCCTCTACATTTTCAAAGTTACATAAATTTATCATTTTAGCCAAGAAGACTCCTTCCTCAAGGAGCGTGAAGGATCACAGTCCAGTGAGTAGGTGGGAGATGAATTGGCTTCGAACAAGGGGTGGCAGGAAGCCATCTTAATTGTTCGACATACATAAAGTGTTACTCCACTATCTATCGAATGTACGTTTGGTATATAATAGTCATATACCGAAATGGAGGTGAATGAAATGATGATCAATAAAGCCTATAAGTTTCGTATCTATCCAAATAAAGCACAAGCAATTCTAATCAACAAAACGATTGGTTGTTCTCGCTTTGTATTTAATCATTTCCTATCCTTATGGGATCACGCATACAAAGAAACAGGAAAAGGCTTGACCTATGGTACATGCTCTGCCAAACTACCTGCCATGAAGAAAGAGTTTGTTTGGCTAAAAGAAGTGGATAGTATTGCGATTCAGTCGTCTGTTCGCAACCTTGCGGATGCCTATACACGCTTTTTCAAAAAACAAAACAGCGCCCCGCGCTTTAAATCTAAGAAAAACAACGTACAATCTTATACCACAAAACAAACAAATGAAAACATTGCTGTTATAGAAAACAAAATTAAATTGCCAAAACTAGGGCTTGTTCGATTTGCCAAAAGTCGTGAAGTAAAGGGACGTATTGTAAATGCTACAGTTAGACGGAACCCTTCTGGTAGATATTTTGTGTCATTGTTAGTTGAAACAGAAGTACAAGAACTTCCGAAAACACATTCTTACATTGGAATAGATGTAGGACTAAAAGATTTCGCTATTTTGTCAGATGGAAGAACCTATAAAAATCCGAAGTTTTTTCGATCATTAGAAGCTAAGTTGGCGAAAGCACAGCGTGTTCTTTCTAGAAGAGTGAAAGGATCTTCTCGCTGGAATAAGCAACGAGTAAAGGTAGCTAGAATTCATGAATACATTTCAAATGCTAGAAAAGATTACTTAGACAAAATCTCAACTGAAATCATCAAAAACCACGATGTTATCGGTATTGAGGATTTGCAAGTATCGAATATGTTAAAGAATCATAAGTTAGCAAAAGCAATTAGTGAAGTATCTTGGTCGCAATTTCGATCCATGTTAGAATACAAAGCAAAATGGTACGGCAAACAAGTCATTGTCGTATCGAAAACATTTGCTTCCAGCCAATTATGTTCTTGTTGTGGATATCAGAACAAAGACGTTAAAAATCTAAACCTACGTAAATGGGACTGTACTTCTTGTCGTACACACCATGATAGGGATATTAACGCAAGTATCAATATAAAAAATGAAGCGATAAGGCTTCTAACCGCAAGGGCTGCGGGGTTAGCCTAATCAATTAGAGTTCAATAGAACTCTTTACTTAGGAATCCCTCACTTCTAAACGAAGTGAAAGTGGGGGTAGTTCAAAAAGGTGTTATAAAAAACAAACATCATAGCTAAAACGCCTAACACTAAAAATAATCTCTTAATCTTCATCCTTTCACAATGTGATGTTCTCCAAAAAACGCTAAAAAGCCCTTTTCGGAGTTATGTTTAAAAAGTAAGTAAAAATAAAAAACTTAAACTATCTTTGAAAATCGAAACCCCGAAAGGGCTATAGTAGTTATAGATATAAAAAATTGAAATTAAAAAAGTATACTTAATTTTAACAAATTACACCTACAAAAACAATAATATTCAGAATATTCAATCCATTAAATCTATGTTATGATGAATATTATAAACCTTCAGAATGGAGTTTGATCTTAAATTGAAAAAACGTCTAATTTCTGTTTTTCCAATATTAATATTTATAATTGGCGTTACCTTACTTTTACTAAGACAGTTCGTTTTTTTTCCATATAAGGTTTCTGGAGTTTCTATGGAAAACTCCTTATTTAATAATGACAAGGTTTTAATTAATCACCTCACCCATTCAATAGAAGATCTGCAAAGATTTGATATAGTTGTTGTTAATTCCCCTCTAGAAAATACTTCTAATAATAAAACAATTATAAAAAGAGTAATTGGTTTACCTGGAGATACAATAGAATATAAATCACAACAGCTTTATATAAATGGACTTGTGGTAAAAGATCTATACTCAAAAGGTAAAACAGCTGATTTTTCATTAAAAAGTATTTATGGTTTCGATAAGGTTCCGAATGATACTATTTTTGTATTAGGAGATAATCGCGAGGAAAGTTTAGACAGCAGATTTAAAAAAATAGGCTTTATACCTTTGAATAATATAGAAGGCAAGATAGTTTTACGCTATAAACCATTCAATAGACTCATGAAATTTTAATACAATTAATTAAACATTAAAAAAAAGCTCCAACTGTAGGACAGTCGGAGCTTTTTACAATATAATTTTGATTAGTTAAGTTTTACTGATACAAAAACTTATAGATGAACCTTCTAAAATCTTCGCTATTATAATTTTCCGCTAAAATCTTATTTAGCTACATCATTAGAATTTGATGCAAGTAATCCATTACCCTGCTCTTTAGAAGTTGTTCCTGCAGTTTTCTGTTCTGGCTTTTGCTCTGGTTTCTGCTCTGGCTTCTGTTCTGACTTTTGCTCTGGTTTCTGTTCTGGTTTCTGTTCTGGTTTTTCTTTCTCAAGAACTACCACATTTACTGTTTCAGTTGAGCTGTTTCCTGCCTTATCGGTTGCCATTACTTGAACTGATATTGCGCCCGGCTTACTTGTATCATACGCTCCTACTGTTACTACTGGATTTGGATCTTTATTATCTTTTACACTCACTAAACTTCCTGGACTTAATTTATCTCCTACATGTACTGTTACACCTTGATTCGCTGTTATTATTGGTGCTTCCGTATCCTTCTCTTCTTCCTTTTCCACTACTGTTACCGTTGCAGTTGAACTGTTACCCGCATTATCTGTTACCGTTACTTGAACTAATATTGTGCCTGGTTTACTTGTATCATACGCTCCCACTGTTACTACTGGGTTTGGATCTTTATTATCTTTTACACTTACTAAACTTTCTGGACTTAATTTATCTCCCACATTTACGTTTACACCTTGTTTTGCTGTAATTACTGGTGCTTCTGTATCTTTTTCCTCTTCTTTTTCAACTACGTTAACAGTTACTGTTGTACTTGAGCTATTTCCTGATGCATCTGTTGCCGTTACTGTTACTTGAATTTCCCCTGCCTTACTTGTATCGTACGTCCCCACTGTTACTATTGGATTCGGATCTTTATTATCTCTTACTTCTACTAAGTCTCCTGCATTTAGACTATCTCCTACATGCACTGTCACACCTTGCTTCGCTGTAATTACTGGTGCTTCTGTATCCTTTTCTTCTTCCTTTTCTACTACTTTAACGGTTACTGTTGTACTTGAGCTATTTCCTGATGCATCTGTTGCCGTTACTGTTACTTGAATTTCCCCTGCCTTACTTGTATCGTACGCTCCTACTGTTACTACTGGGTTTGGATCTTTATTATCTTTAACTTCTACCAAATCTCCTGCATTTAAGCTATCTCCTACATAAACAGTTACACCTTGTTTTGCTGTAATTACTGGTGCCACTGTATCTTTTTCAGGTTTCTCTGGTTTTGTTGTACCACCATCGTTACCATCCCCACCCGTTGGTGGTTCTGTACCTCCTCCACCATCGTTACCATCTCCGCCTGTTGGTGGTTTTGTATTTCCTCCACCATTATTACCTTCACCACCTGTTGGCGGTTTCACTTCCCCGACACCTGTGTCACCAGAAGTTGGTGGTTTTTTATCATTATTAATTGGAGGTATTGAGTTATCTGCAATAGCCACTCCATCATTGATATTTAGATCGCCACCAAATACAAAGTTCTTACTATCCTTATTATCCGAGACAGAAGGATTATTTGTTGCTGATGCTATAGAAGAATTTAAATCCGAAAAACGATTACTTGATTTATCACCGTCAATAACTGATGCTAAGTTTCGGTCTGAATTTATAGCTGCGGTTGCAATTGAATCCGTTAAATCATCAAATTTCTTTTTAGTTTTGTTATCTTCAATGATACTGGCTAAATTTTGATCAGAGCTACGTTTTGCATTATCAATGATTTCATCAAAATCATTAGCATTTAAATTTTCAGTTTTTTCATTCTTACTTTCATCTTTTTTCTCATCTTTCTTCTTTTCTTTTTCACTATCCTTTTTCTTTTTAGATACTGATGCTGTTTTAATGCTCTTTTTTTCTGAAGAAAACAGCGAGCAGCCTGTAACTACCCCAACACTTAAGGTAGTTACAGTAGTTGCAAGTAAAACTTTCTTGAAGATTTTCGAATAATCTAAAGGCACAATCAATTCCTCCCCATTACCAACCTGCACTTATAGTTGCTACAGAAGTAGCAGAACTATTAGGTGTAGAATTATTAATTTTTTCGAGTAAATCTTTATTTCCAACCTTTTGAGCAAACTTTTTAGCTTCCTCAGATTTATTTAATTTCAGATAACTATTAACAATAATTCCTTCTCTTCTGCCATCAAGTGGCACTTGATCTATTAATTTGATAACTTCTTCATGTTTGTTATCTAATGCAGCAATTTCAAAATTAATTAGTGGATTTTTTGTTTTTAATTCTTTTACTTTTTTCAAATTATCTACAGCTATATAATATGAAACTATTGATTCTGCAAAATCTTGTTCTAAGTCAATTGCCTTTTGTGCTTTACCACTTAATAGATACGTAAATAAAACTGCCTTTTTATCTTCTTTTCCTAACTTTTTATAATCGACTTTATCAAATTCCAAGGCAGCATCTTGATATTTTTGAACTGCAGATAACCTTAATCCATTTATTAAATTTGCATTAACTTCTAAACTATTTACATTATTTGCAGATGCAGCCTGTGAATTTTTCATATCGCTAAAGGCAAAACCTGCTACTAATAATAAAACAATTGATGCGACTCCTATAATAGCGTACTTATACTTTTTCATATTATTTAAGATTCCTTTTTTATCGATTACTACTTTCTCATCCTGTTCAAATTTAGTTACATTTGCTAGATTTCTTTCCTTATTTAAATTAATTTCATCACTTTCTGGTTCCCTTTTAGCCACAACTATTTTTTGTCTCTTTTGAGCTTCTTCTATTTTCTTTTCTTCCTCTAATCTTCTTTTTCTTACTTCTTCAAGTTTTTTCTCTTCTTCTTTCCGTCGTGCTTTTGCCTGTTCCCTTGCTTCTTCCTCGGCCTTTCTACGTGCTGCCGCTTCTTTACGTTCCCTTATTTCTTCCTCGGCCTTTCTACGTGCTTCCTCTTCTTTACGTTCTCTTGCTTCTTCCTCTGCTTTTCTACGTGCTTCTGCCTCTTCACGTTTCCTTGTTTCTTCCTCGGCCTTTCTACGTGCTTCTGCTTCTTTACGTTCTCTTGCTTCTTCTTCCGCCTTTCTACGCGCTTCCGCTTCTTCACGTTCTCTTGCTTCTTCTTCTGCTTCTGGTAGTTCTATATTAAAATCGCTTTCAGAAGTGCTTGATTGTTTTTGAATTGTTGTAATCCAATCAAGAGCCGGATTACTATTTGAAGCTTCATTTTTAGGTGTATTTAAAACTACACTTTCTTCTCTATTTTCACTTTGTTTCAACGGTTGATCTGAATGCTCTTGTTGGAATTTCTCACTTACTTGATGCTCATGGGTATCCCCATATTGTTCTTCTTCCTCAGCTAGTAATCGTTCTCGTCGCTCTTTTTCTTGTCTAATCCTTTCCTTAATTACGTTTCTTTTTCTATTATTTTGCATATAACAACAATGGCCTCCTTTCTATCGGTACCTCATTAATGAGAGTAATTAAATTATTAATCCTTCATAATTAATCATGAGATATTTCTACAGAAAAACTAAGGGGAATTAGAGATAATATTATTTTTTTAAGCATGATAAATAAAAAAAAGGATAAATAGGTAGCACCCATTTATCCTTTTTTTATTTATCATCTATTGAGTTTATCGTTTTCCGACAGAAAACTCCTTCCTCAAAATGTGAAAGTGTGAAACACCAATTTTAGGTGGGAGATGAATGTCGCATGGCATAAGCCAACATGTTTACTACCATTTACTTGTACAGATTGCTCTTTGAAAACTGAAGATATGAGGTTGGTTGCAGAAAAATGTTGCAACCGTAAAATCTTCAACGTTCTTGCGCCCCACGTTTGCCGAAGTTGCGAAAACCAAGCTAAAGTAGGAAGCGTGGTGAGTCAACGTACAAGATACTTATGTTTTCACCGTAGGGACTACGGGCAGAGCATGCTAAGATAACCGGTGGATACATCGGTGTTCGCAGGAATCTCCCACTTCAAACAGTCCGTAAGGACGTTAAGTGGTGAGTAGTTCGAAGTACATGTTATACCCTTAATACATCAATTTGTTTCCAACTTTTAGATACAAAAAGATACAACACGCTCTTTATACTGTATATTCCGAAAAATATAAATATATATTTTTACGCCATATTAAGTTCATCCATTACTTTCAACTTTTCATGTAGTAGATTAAAAATTTCATCTTTATAGTCACATTTCTTCAATTTTTTAATTGCTTCATCCTTTATTTGTGACACTCTTTCCGTTGTTATCATAAGTGCTTTTGCAATTTCTTTATGCAAATACACTTTACCATCTAGAAGACCAAAACATAGATTTAGTACCATCTTTTGCTTTGGATTTAATACTTCATCAAATATTAACCATATCTCGTAATTTAAGTCCTCAATTACCATCTCATTTGTTGACGGAATTGCTGAACTATCATCATAGAATGGATTTGATATACCTATATCTTCATTTATTGTATCTATATCCAAAGTCATAGTAGTAGCTCGCTTATAATATACGTTGTGCCTAATGACTGTTTCGCTAGTTACATTTAACTCTTTTACTACTTCTTCCACTGAAGGGGTTCTGTTGTACATTTGTAGATATTTATCTTCTAACTCAACATATCTTAAATTAAATTGATTCACAGAATTAGGGATTTTAAAAGGCCCAGACTTTTTTTTACATATAATTCCTAACATACTTTTTTTATCCACCAAAAAGCGTACGTGGAAAAACAATAACCTAAAGCCGGATTAAAATCTTCCATTGCCCGTAACATTCCCTCATTACCTTGTTGAACCAGATCCTCAAACTCTATATCAGGGTGCTTGTTTTTGTACTTTCTTGCAATAGATAATACTAGTCCTACATTCACATGAAACAAATAATCACGTAAATCCTTTTCACCATGTTTGTACCGCTGAAATAATTTTAAACTTTCTTGTTTTGATAGTACCTTATAATTCCCAATTCCCTTAATTTCAAAAGTGTTTCCTTCTAGATTAGCCATTGGCTTAATACTTCTTGCAGTAGAACCTTGTGTTATAGTTTTATTTAATGACTCATCGCGATTCAAGCTGCTATATGATTGATTCATACCCATTCCTCCCTTCTCGTTTTTAACGAATTGTTTCTAAAAACATCTTTGTCTCCTTTTGTACGTTACTAATCAACTTACAATTCCTTGCGCATGTATTGGCCACTTCTTTATGTGCTTTCGTTTTTCTCAATTCTATATAAATATCGCATCCTTTGCAGATGCTACCAATACCTTCCATTATTTCTAATTGTCTTCTTCTTTCATATAAAAACTGCTCTTTCGTTTTCTTCTCGCTTACCCGTCTCCCCATTTGTTTCACCTCGTATACATGAATAGTATTATTTAGTAATTAAAAACTACTATCGATATTACATAGATACGAAACTTCGCCTTCAAAACTCTTCCAAATTTCTCCTGTATGTATATGATATAGGATTATAACAAAATGTAAAATGAATTATTCTAAAAATTAAAAAAATTACCGATATATTAAAATATCCATCATTTCCTTATAATTTAACTAATTATATTTATATAAATCTTAATAATCATCAAGGTTTATATATACAATTTAAATAGCATTTATCTCACTTTCTCTATTGCTGGAATATAATCGTTTAACAATAAATCATCTAGCCCCTTTCCAAGATTAATATCCCAACTTGCATAATTAATGCTTATCCCTTCTTGATAAAGCGCTTGCGCACATTCTAATAAAGACCGCTGAACATCTGAATTTGTAATCATATCCATATCTAAAGCGAACGTCGCCTGTTTAACTCCCATTTTTTTTAATGGTTCAATTAATATTCTCCATACTTTAACCCCAGGTATTGATACAACTGTGGTACCATACATTACTTTTTCCTCATTTGTTAGAAGCTCGTCTAAGTTTTCAGCAGAAATATCAGACTTTAGACTCCCTTCTGAAATCCATACATTATCCTTTTTTATTAGTTCTCCACGTTCCAAACTTTTCAACTCTCGACTAGGTACTGCTACATGTATTGGCAATGGGTTCCCAGCTCCTGTTCCATGGAATTTCCCACCTGAGCTGATCCAAATATATTTACTTTCTAACTTTAATTGTACTTCACCTAATTTTTCACCTTCATAATTAATTTCATACCATTCTTTAACATCGATTTCACCTTTAAATATAGACTCTATCTTCCCATTAATTTCATAGGTCACCTCTATAGTATTGGGTTGCTCAATAACTTCTGCCTTAAAGCTTGGTTTATGATTTTTTACAACTGTCATATATTCAGGATTATCAATTCTACATTGAAAACCGCATATCTGATTATATATATTTCTCTGCGGTATTAATAAAGAATCTCTCCTTCCTGCAAACGTGAAATATCTTCCATCCATTGTTTCTTTTGCATAAAATCCTGGAATTCCAACAATATAGCTTGTTTTCCCCCCTACTTTGTTTATTAGCTCTTTCGTAGTATCCCAAGGTTTAAGAGGAAAACTTTTGTAATTTCTAACATTTATTACTTCTCTTGTAATCCTGCGTTTTGATCCCCTTAACATTTTAATATGTTCATCTCGCACGTCTAGAAATTCTAGGAATAAAGTGTAAATAATATCAAGAGTGTAATCATTTTTCTTCCTATGTTCCTTAATCATTTGATTTTGAGAAAATTCATATCCCCTTTTTTGATCCTCAGCTACTATATGTAAATAGCCTGCTTCCCCGAATTTTGTTTCTGATGAAATTCGTCCGCATATTATTTTGGTTTCAGAATCATTAACCATGCACCATCCTTGCTTACCACATATAGGGCACGTTGTTCTATAATATTCAAACCATCTCTCATTACTCCCCTTATTCATGCTTCTCACTGGTCTTAATATTCTACTTGCTGCTAACTTTTCAATTGACATCACATATCCCCTTTTCCCTTAATCAAATAAAAAAGCCCTTTGGAATACGGAGGTTAAATACCACACAAACGTGTAATTTAATCCGTAACCCGAAGGGCTTTATGTAATCACTAGAAAATAAAAAATTTACAAGTTATAACAATAATATACTAAAAATTCTTAATTTAATCAAATAATCTCCAGATTTTATTAAACTCCACACCAAAATTATACATGAGCATCTCACTCCTTAACCCCTTTTGGACTCTTTGAAGTGAGAACTTCTTCAGAATCAGATGCTATTTTAGCAATCTATATTTACCAAGCTATAAGGATCCCCGTTATTAACAGTTCATTAATGTTTCTCTGCTGAATTTTTTTGATACAGTATATTCCCTACTAACCAATTAATTGCGCTATTAAACGCATTACTGTTTACCATAATATATCCTTTGTAAACAATCATCATAACTTTATATTTTGTCCAAAATTAATTAGTCCTACTTAAAAACAATTTAGACCAATGACTATAAAACAATCATATAATTATCAATCTCATGTCAATATCCACAAAAAATCAATACATCTTCCCCACATTTGACATTGACATATCAAATGAGATTAACATGTTAAATGAAGCGCGCCAACTTTATCACTAGTATTCACCGATTAACATTAGCAAGCGGACACTTATCAAAAATATTTATACCTATCTAAACTGCAAGATCTATATTAGTTGAACATTAGTCTATTGCAGCAGATTGTACGGTAGTATGTTAATTAATAAACTAGCCTTGAAAATATTTTAATGCTAGTAAGATATAAAAAAGAAACAACATGAAACTATCAATCTCATGTTGATACCGATGAAAAGATAACTGATTTTTAACCTCTCATTTGTTATTAACATATTAACTGAGATTGACATGTTAAGCACTTATTTTCTCTTGATATCAACATCATTCCGATTAAGATTAACATGACATTGACAACCTGGTGTTAAAAAGAAGAAATGTTTATTAATTTCAAAATTTCAAAGTCTATATCGGCTGGATTTTGTCTTCTGTGGTAGTTTTCTCTAAGTGAATCTAGTGTCAATTCATCCTAGAAAATGTTTCGATACTATCAAAACATAGCTAAAAAATCAATCGAGTAATAAATGATGACAGCAATTCAATGATTTTCACCCTTTATTTATCATTGACATATAGTTAAAAAATAACACATAGAAAGGAATACTATCTGTATTGTTAATCTTATATCAACAATTCGTATTTAACATTAATATAACATTAACAATTAAGTAGTTGAAATACGCAAAAATACAGATCTCGAAGACCCAAGATCTGTATTGGTTAAAAATTTATCTACCACAACAGATTTCTATCGAAATATCAAAAAACACTCTAAAAGTACACTAATCGTGATTAGGAACTAACAAAAAATCAATAATTTTCCCTTTATTTATCATTAACATGTAGCCTGAAATTAACATGTTAAGTGCTTATTTTCTTTTGTTATCAATATTGTTCTAATTGATATTGATATAACATTAACAATAAGTCGCCAAAAAAGAAGAAGTGTTTATGGTCTTCAAGATTTCAAAATCTATATTGGTGAAAATTTTCTTCTGTGGTGGTTTGCTCGAAGCGAATCTAGTGATGATCTATCCTCGAAAATGTTTTCACACTATCAAAAAATAGTTAAAATTTGATCGTAACAATAAATGACGACAGCAATTCAATGTTTTTTCAACCTTTGTTTATCATTGACATATAGTCTAAAAGTAAAGCGTAGAGAGAAATGATATCTAAATTGTTAATGTTATATCAACAATTTTCGTTTAACATTAATATGACATTAACAATTAAAAAGTGCATAGAAGCAGATTTGGGGATTTCAAAATCCGCATTAGTTAAAAATCACTCTAAAAGAACTATAGTTATGGTTAGAAACTAGCAAGAACTTCATACAATCGATAATTTCTTATTAGCGTCAAAAAAATAACAGTTTTCTCTTTATTTATCATTGATATATAACCTGAGATTGACATGTTAATAGAGTTTGTTGTCCGTTAGTAATAGTGTCATATCAATTATCATTAACGCGTATTGACATAACATTAACAATTGTTGATTCTAACGTTGAAAATATACATACAAATAGAGTTTTAGATTCTATATCTATTAAGAGGCCTTTTTTATAACAAAATCCCCCGGATAAGTCGGGGAGGATATCATTCTTGAAGGCATTTTGATAGTAGCCAAAAATAATAAATCGCTTTTTATTACTTCCGATCTAAAAGTAGCAATTGTATAAATCAATTTTGATTATATAGAGATTCCTTGTAAAGGGCGGTTCCTCCTATAAAAAATGAGTTTATATTAAAAGCAATTCAATAACCTTCATGTGCATTCTAAAGACCTACTGAGGCCAATAAACTATACATTTCTTAGCTTTCTACTACCGAGTATCATAAATTATAATAAATATAGCCCTTTATTTATTATTAGTATGGGCTTTTTGTTCTACATTTATACATACTTTTTAGCTTTTAAGTCTTTAAGTTTAATGCTATATCCTCATAATTTATTTACAAATCACTAATATTTTCTTATCATTAATATATTGTAGGCTAATTTGTTAATTTCATAGCAATAATAATCATTAATAACTAACGGATTATTAACAGGACATTAACAATAGTTAATTCAAGATCTTGATTTATCAACTTCATGTTAACAAGTGATACTTTATATATCAATGACACATTTCATGTGAATGTCGATCAACAAAGGTATTGAGGTTTATATCACCGAAAGATACTTAACATGTTAATCTCATTTTATATGTTAATTACATTTTGCTATGGCCATTATATTTCAAGGAGGTATAACGATGATTGAACAAGATAACAAAAATACAACTGAACATATGGAGTCCAATAATACAAACTCTAGTCATGAAGATACTTTTGAAAAAGCTTGGCGAATAACAGAGTTTTCTAAATTAGTAGGTCGACATCATAACACTGTATACAATTGGTTCAATATCCTAGAGGAAAAGGGGTTACACGGAACATTAAGAACCAATAATACAAACGAAAAGTTATATAACACACTGGATTTAGACATAGCTTTATTTATCAAACTAAAAAGGGATGAAAAGTGGTCGCTAGATGCAATTATTGAGCTTTTACCACATCAATTTGAACTAAGACCAGTTTCTCCAGAAAATCAAACCAGTGAAGTCTCATCCCAATTAAACATGCAGGAAGCTGCAGCGACTATTGAAAAAATAGTAGAACAAAAAATTCAAATGCATTTACAAAACATTGAATTAGAGTATCAAGGAAAGTTCGAAGATGCTATACGTGCGGTGCTACCTGCACCAGAAGACCCTGAGAGGTTAAAAGAGCGCCAAAGACAAGAAAGACTAGATAATATAATTATTCAACATAGAGCGCGTACAGAGTTAAGAAAACAAGCTGAAAAAGAATGGAATACACAGCCAGAAGAAACTCGTATTAAAAAAGTTGGTTGGTTTAAAAAAGAGGAAGATCTTGCGAGAAAACAACTTTTCATAGAAAACTATATTGATGAGAACATGATTGAATACATGCAAAATGTAATGAAAACAGAAAAATAAGCCTGGAAAATTCCAGGCTTATTTTTTATTTTGTTCCGAACATCTTATCAGGATCCATAAATGCGGCTAATTCTTCATCATTTAGCGTTTGCGGTTCTTCATCTTTCTCTGGTTCTAATTCAAAGTAATCACCAAAGTTAATATTGAAATCATCGTCCGAGTCTTGCGCTTCAATAGTAGTAATTTGAGACTTTGTATATTGAATTTGACTTTGTTTTTCCTTGAATTCATTATATTCTTCTACTAATCCTTTAGATAATCGAGATGGTAGTGCATCTGTCTTATAGAAAGTATACACGCTACTCATAAAGTCATTTTTACTAACTAAATAACCATTAAAAACAGTTCCATTGATTGGTAGTTTATTTGTTACTTCTACTTTTGCATCATCCATAAATGAATCATCAAGGTTCTTCTGTTCATCTAAAATTGCTAACATCCCAAAATGATGTACCTTTGATGCCTCTAAATCTCCATTTTCATTTGTCTTCATCAGATCAATAGGGTGATGGAATGAGCTTCCTTTCAATGATTCTGAGAACATATCTACAATTTCTTTACTGTTTTCAATTTGATTCATATTACGTGAAACCTTATTAATTACTAAACAGCCTGTTCTTTCTAGTAAAATTCGTTTAAAGTCCTGAGAATCTAGAATTACTGATGTTCCTGAACCGTTTGCAGCTGTATTTAACTCATGAATAATATCTCCAATACGCTGATTTGCATAGTCTCGTGAGTTTCCGATGCCTTTTTTCTCATTCTCGTTTAATCCCTTAAACTCATCATAGAAATGTTGGTTATCTGCAAATACAACAAATGCAACGCCTTTCGCTGGATCATTAGCTAACTTCCAAATTTCTTGTGAAAATTTATTCACCTGTCTTAGTACATCCGGCCCATCTGCTCTAACTGGAAGTGTAACCACAATACCCATTTTAATAAAATCTTTACGTTCAATTGCATTATTGAAAGCAATTCTTGCATACTTTTGTTGATTTTTGATTAATTCTTCTCTAGGAATTTTCATTGCCATACTTTTAAGTTCTTCAGCAATTACAGGTTTATTATGAAAAGCAGAGAATTCTTCAATTGCTTGAATAATTGTAGATGTACCTGTACCACCACCTAAACCTGCAAAAAATAGCACTAACTCATCAGTTGGTCTGACACGTTGCGTTATAAATTCTTTTAGTTTGTCCTTAGCTTCTTCATTAGATTCTAACACCTTTACAGCACGCTCAGGATTCTTACCCAAACCACCTAATTTTAGTGAAACTTGGTTGCTTTTTGGCACGTTTTTCAGTTCTGCTAAATCCCCATCATTACTATTCAATGCTAGGCAATTATAAACTGCTGTACCGTCTGTATGCTTATACTCAGCAAACTTATCTACCATTCTAGTTCCAGCTTGACCAAAACCAACCATAGTCATTTTCACTGCTACTTCGTTTTTCAGAAAGTTTTTTGCCATTATTTTATCTCTCCCTTATTCTCATTACTTTTCTTACGTTTGCTTAATTCAACTAATACTTGCTGCCCCCTAATAGTTGAAATTAAAAACTTATACGGATGCATAATTTTTTCTGTTATTAATGACATTGAAGCTAAAGTAGCAACACTACCTTCCGCTGATCTTCTTGAAATGTTAGTTCTTTCAAGTTCTAATGAATAGGATTTACCCTTAGGTTTCTTTACTCTCCTATCAATAACAACACTTTCTACTATCTCATTTATTGAAATACCTCTCATATATTTTGTTTCTTGGTATTGTTTGTTTACTTGAGATCCTATGTAATGAAATACATTGTAGAGTATTTCGTCTTCTTCAATAATGTCTGCAAACATTTCCACAACTTCTTCAGTAAATTTGTTTTGTTTATATTTTTCACTTAATACCTCGTTCAAGTTGTTCCCCCCTTAAAACGTTGGTTAATTATTCCTAAAAATATATTACACCATTGCAAGACGTATATCAAGTCATTATATATAAGACTTATATCAAGTTGTTATATATAAGGCTTATATAAGATTCACAAAATGTAAAATTGAACTAATGTCTTATATACCAACAACAATTATATAAGACTTACATGAAAGTCGTTCATATAAGCAGTGAACAAAACATGTTAATATCAGGTTTCATATAACTAACAATAACTATTAAATTATAAATATGGGTGCAGTATTTATGTATATTTTTATCTAGAATTATAATTCCGATATATAATACTTCTAAAATAACATTCTATTATCATGGTCATTAGATTTATACGTCTTATATATAAGAACTACATATAAGATGTACAGAAAAACACTTATCATTAAAGGTTTTATATACTTTCATATTAATTTCATGTCAATAAAATATTACCAAGAAATTTCATACGTCATATTTGAAAGACTTATATAAAAGACTTATAAATAAGACGTGTATATACCCCTAAAAAAAGAGTAATACTTCTTGAGTATTACTCTTTTAACTATATAGTTTTATATAAAACACTTAGTTTATTAAACAGATCTTTATGATCCCGCTTCTTTTTTAATAACTCACTTTTCTGTTGGTTGTCTACAGAAAGGAAAGGGGATGTCAATGTCATGTTATATGTAGTTATTTCTTTTATTAATTCGGAAGTTATTTCTGAGATTTGTAGGAATAGCACATAAAATTGTGATTCATTTTCATTCATTTGATTCTCTTTGAAATTAAGTTCTACAAACTTGTCAGTATAACTTGTCAATTTCATATCAATATAATCACTATAACTAACATGTAAGGTCATGAAGCGATTAAATTCAGATGCACTAATTAATTTCTTTGTTAAGCATAGATGCACTAAATATATCCTATATACAGCTTTAAGTGAAATAATATATTTAGTTCTTTTTTTTCTTAATTGGATGTATTCACCGTATTTGTTGATTAGAAATCTTAATTGATTAGATTTTATCCTCAAAATTCTACTGACTTGTGCGGTATTATACGTTTTATAAGGATCTAGAGCTGCAAACTTTAATGGGATTATCTCATGTTCGTTACATAATGTGTTGATTACTTTGGTATAAAGAAGGTCCGTTTCAAATTCACTTTGTATTATCTTTGTTATTAACCCATATTCTGTGTTCCAATTCCGCATTTTTTCACCCCTTAAATCAGATTGTAACATGCAAAATATGAAATATACACAATTTTCATTTACTTTATTATGTTTATTTACTTATTTCTTTTATGATGTAATTTTTCCTTCTGATAAACAAATACCTCTACAGAATTAAATGCAATTCTGTTTAATACTTAGTTTCATCTATGCAAAAGTATATTCACTGTACATTTTATCTATTTTAGATACTCTACACATATATGACGGAATACATATGACGAAGTACATAAGACGAACTCTAATAGCAAATTTCTACTTGATAACATTGAATTTTATTACTCACACCTGACGAAATAATATGTGTTTTTAAACCGAGAGTTCATAGGGGATAATGGGTTACTTTTTTGCAAATTTCAGTTAAAATATGCATTAATCATTTTTATGTACTGAACTGCTTATTTTATCCAACATTAATTACTTTCTTTTCATGATAATTGCACTCGATTTTATGCAAGTTTCCGTATATTTTTTCCATATCAAGGGAGTGTTTAAATTTGAAAAAATCATTTGATCATGCTGTTAAATATATCGTTGGAGAAAATGATCGTGGAGTTTATTTTAATCGTTCTGATATTTTTACAGTTTTATTTTTATATGAACAGCGAACAGTATCCCAAATTCAGTTACGTAAATTTTATGAATTGATAAGTGGGGAACCTATAAGTCGAACTACATTTTCATCAAAGTTAACTAAGTGGGCAAAAATGAAATTAATAAAAAAGGAAAATATAAGTGTGAGAAAAAAGCGGGGCTTTACACTGGACTTTGTTTCTATCTCTTTGAAAGGAGCTGAAATATTATATCGATTAAAATTGATTTCTGATTGTAGTACCTCATTTGTTACTAAAAGGCAATATGAACATAATATAGCAATCACGCAATTTGTTTTAAATTTACTTGAAGCAGAATCAAACAATGAACATGCCGGTGCAATTGTAGGCGGTAATGGGGATTATCTCTTTCCGCTAAGCCCAATTGTAAAGCAAAACTTACATTTGCCCAACCTAATGTATTCCGATTCAAATAATGTTTACTTTTTATACGAAGATGAAGAGTATCGCGAAATGTTTCAGCCAGAACTTCAACCCGTTTCCTTCCAACCAGATCTACCTCAACTCGTTTATTCATTTCGTCCATCTAAAGAGTTTTATCCCGATTCAAAGGGAAACCCTTTAATCATTCCTGATTGGGTTCTTACTTGTAACGATTCTATTATCAATATTGAAGTTGATACTGGATCAGAAAACATTCCATTTTTAGAAAATAAACTAAAAAAATATCTCGATATCGCTGCTGCTAACCCATCTAAACAGTTTTACGTGTTATTTTCAGTGATTGATGACTCCTATCACACAATTTCTACTTACAAAAAAAGGACTACACGTGTAACAAATTTAAAAAAAGCTTTCAGCAATATACCACGTTTAAGTGTAGTGAATAACCTAAATGTCTACGTATGCAATATGGGTGGATCGGCACTTGTAATAAATAATATTCTTCAAGAAATTCGCGAAGTTAATAGTTTAAGCAAAAGTCATATGCTCAAAAAAATCACTGAACGTTTAAATATAAATTCTTCTTTCCCTTATTCTGTAGAGTGGATATCTAATAAAAATGAAATGCAAGCGAAAGGGATTCAGCATTCTAAACTACTTGAGCTAACAGATGACATATTGGTATTACGAAAAAAATCACCTGATGAAGAAAAAAACCCTTTAGATTACTTAGAAATATTATGTATATTAACAATACTTAAGGTAGGGGAGGTTAACACACACTTTAAATTACAACACTTATCAGGATTGTTGGCCATGCAAAATCAACACCGAACACTAAACCCAATTAAGATTTTGGGGATATATGAAGCGGATGAATTAGAGCATGGGCAGCAAGCCATTTTTACTGATTTGTATCACAATTCCATAGCACCAGAGAATATATTA
This sequence comes from Bacillus sp. RC252, assembly GCF_044909215.1. NCBI lineage: Bacteria > Bacillati > Bacillota > Bacilli > Caryophanales > Bacillaceae > Bacillus > Bacillus sp. RC252. The sequence continues at coordinate 40,589 of NZ_JBIYDV010000032.1, forward strand.
TTGGCTACTTCTGCTGAATTGCTTAATTTCACCGCTGCTTTTTATTCGTTAAAAGAGAGGGTGAAACAAGAATTTGGAGAATGCAGTTCAAAAAAATGCTGAACTCAATAATGCACCAGGTAATGGGGAGGATCCAAAAGCCGGAAAGAGCAAAAAAAATTCCTATACAGTTACAATCGACATTACAAAAAGCTGGAAATATCGTTTAGCAGCCCGCTCATCTTACTATATTGTGACATTACTACTTCTGCTAGCTTGGTATTTTGCTTTTAGAGGAATATATAAATACGCTTCTTTCTGGTCAATACAAATGAGGGCTCCATTACCTACTTTAAGTATCTTCGGTAATCCGTTTGAAATTAATTATTACATTGAAACCTTTTTTAGCTTTTGGATTTTAATTTATACTTGGCAACTATCAACCAAGGTTAAGACCTATCAGGAGATAAAGCGTAGATGGTTTATTTTCTCGATGATGTTAATTGGTATAGTTGCCCAGTACTTATGGGCGTTTAGTGTTCCATTAGCTAAGATATTTATTCCATTCTTACATTCGAAAGCTGGAGAAGTTTCACTAAATGACAAAGGATTAGAGGCTACTATACTTTCAAATTTTAGTAATATCATGCACCTTGTATTTGCTATACCTGTAATTATTATTATTCTCGTACTCTTATGGCTCTTTAAGATTTTTTATGAACATAAAAAAGAGCTTTTAGATGAATTCGGAAAATGGGAATACGTATTTAAAATACCTGGTTGGATGCTTTCCTTTTTGAATGATGATCGTCAACGAAAACTTGCTACTTCATTACACAGATTTTTCACTGAAAAAAATCCATCAAAATTGCCAGAACCCGATATCTTTCTTGGTCCTAACAGTGCTACACGGGAAATGGCAGTAATACAAGGCAAGTCTTTAACACTTAATATAATGATCATCGGTAACATTGGTACAGGTAAATCAGCTGCACTAGGTTTACCAATTGCTAATCAAATTCTTGACTATATGGCTTCAATGATTAATAACTTTAAAACCTTATATGCAAGAAAAGATTATCATTCAGAGGATGTAAAAGGAACGCAGGTAAATGGTCTTACAGTTATCGAGCCATCTAATGACTTCTGCGAAAAGGTATATAACTTGGTATTGGCACACAAGATTCCCAATAGTGTTATTTTCTATTTAGATCCAACAAATCCTGATACCCCTTCAATAAATTTCGTACGTGGTCCAGTTGATAAAGTTGCTGAGATGTTATGTTCAGTATTAACGGGGCTCTCTGATAATGGAGCAGGAAATCCTTTCTTCGTTCAATCTGAGCGTTCCCATCTTAAACAACATATTTACTTGTTAAAACTCCATGATTCAAAATTTGAAGCTAGATTTGAACATTTAATTGATATGTATAATGATGCTAACCTCGTTTTTGAGATGCATCTCAAGTTAAAAGGGCGACTTCCAAATGATATTGAATCTATACCTGATAGAGATGAGAGAAATCATTGGCGCATAATGAAGCAAGTTGATGAATGGTTTGATTTAAATTATGTGCCTGAAATTTCTGGCGGTCGTGGGGGAGGGGAAGTTGTTTATCATACTGAAGGGAAATACTATGGGCAGCCAAAGATTATCGATAAACAAGAAACCTTCGTTCGTGGTTTACGAAACACATTAAATGATATTTCAGCTCAACCTCTGCTCCGTCGTGTATTATGTGGTCCATCAGATTTTGACTTTGAAAAACACTTGGAATTTGGAGGCATCCTTTTAATCAATACAGCGAAAGGAGAACTTTCTGATCTATCTGATGTATTCGGTAAATTATGTTTGTATGCCGTGCAGAATGCCGTTTTCCGTCGTAAGCCTAACGTATCTCCTTACCATCCTGTTTTAGTCGATGAGTTTGCTGATTACATTTATAAAGCATTTAAAAGTTTTCCTGCTCAATCACGTAAATATAAAGCACCTTTAATTGTTATTGCACAAACAATTAGTCAATTAGCAATTGAACATGGCCCAAGATTCATGGATATCCTGTTAGGTACATTTCGTAATAAACTTGTTTATGGTGATGTTACTAATGAAGACGCTAAATTGTTTAGTAAGCTTATGGGTACGAAAACAATTTATGAAGCACGTGAAGGTGATCAAGAAATTGATATGGTAACAGCTGAAACGAAAACACAAAGTACACGTAGAACATCCTACTCTTATTCGAAAACAGAGGTACCCATTCTTTCTGAAAATGATATCTTAATTCAAAAAGCATTCCAGTGTGCTGCTAAAATTGTAAAAGATAATGCTCCTCAAGGGGGCATACAAGTAAATGCAAACTTTGTTCCTGCCACTGAGTTTAAAACAGCTAAGATTCAAGTTGATGCAGAAGCAGCTGCTTACTGGCTAAAAATTCGAGAAGAGTCATTGAATGTGGAAATTAAATATGATGATTATGTCACAAATACAGATGTTGATAGTGAAGAAAATGTAATTGAGGAATTGAGTACACCTACAACAGCGCCTACTGCAATAGAAGGTTGGTTACAAGCGTTAAATCCTGATACTTACGATTATTACAATAACGAAGATGATACTGACAATGAAGATGAATTAACAAATAATCAGCCTGTGCGAGATTACTCAAGAAAATCTGCTTCTAAGCTAGAAAAAGAGGATACTACAGTATCAATTCCTACTTCTAATACAACAGAACACGCAAAAATTAATGAAGTGATCAATGTGCAAAAAGAGAGTGTACCAGATACAAGTAAACATAGAGAGCCTATTGAACTTATCAAGAAAGCACCCGTTATTACTGAAACTCCAATAGAAGTGCCAAGGGCGAAGCATACACCACAATATAGAGAGCCTGCTTACACATCGACTGTAACTCATAATCAGCAGGAACAGGAAATTCAACGAACTGCAGAAATCAATGGTAAAAATACAACATCTAACTTAACAATGCAATGGTTACAACAAATGGCTGCTACTGCTTCTCAAGATGTTGAAAATACATTACCTTTAGATGAAATGGACGGAGGCTCTCGTCTTCACAATCGTAAAGTAGCAGAAGTAACTCCAGAAAGTGCAGCAATTAAAGATAAACTCCGTAAATATATTGAAGGTGACATTGATCATGATTGATACACTATGCATATAACAAATATTATTACCGGTAAAAAGGTGTGGGTTGTATACTCATACCTTTTTATTATTTCATACGCCACTTTCCCCAAGGAGACCATTTCTTTATGCTAAAATTTAATTGAGTTTGTGAAGAAACAGAAAATGGTGTACAGAGATAATAAAGTTGTTTAATTTACAATAAAGTCGTTTAAAACATAATAAAGTTGTTTCTGTAGTGCTTAAAGAAATCAAAGTATTATTTTAATGAACTACATGCTACTGAATTAAGTCTATAATTTATAGTTGTAAG
>NZ_JBIYDV010000033.1:0-34621 GCF_044909215.1 Bacillus sp. RC252
CTTTATTTATATTACTAGTTTTAACAATAGGAACTTTTTTTGCTGGCATTATAGGATTTTCTAAGATGAATAATTGGATTGCGATGCTTAGGAGTGTAGCAACAGTCTTACTAACATTGTTATTATCAGTGTTTTTAACACTAACTTTGATTGTGGGTTATGCATTAAGTTAAACGTAGTTTTTTATGAGTAAAACTCAATATTCCGTCAATAATATAGATGACATTAGATTTTTCTCCTTGTTCCCCCTTGGAGATGAGCAGTTAGTTTTTGCTAGCTGCTCTTTTATTTATAAAAAAGATAAAAATTTTTATAATGATTCTTCTTTATTTCTCAATATAAGGAGCCTTGGATTTTCATTAAAACTCCTGTAGTATATGAACAAAGAGTAAGGTAAGAGTTACTCTTTGCCATTTTAGGAAAGGTTCTGTTGGAAACAACAGGACCTTTTTTCGTGATTTAAAGGCACTAAGACAAAATGAAATATTTACCATGAAGGTAATTGTTAAATATTTTACGCTTATACAGTATAATGGGATAGTTATTGTGTATTGGCATTAAGAGGAGCGTCCTGATTAAGCGCTTCTCTTTTTTTATAAAATAGCTCCAAATTACTTGGACACATTTACCAGTTTATTCAACACAAACATCATGTTAAAATCCCTTGTGAATACGACATAACTCAACTTGGTGAAGCCCTGTAATATTTCCTGTAGGGCTTCTTTTTTTACAAGCAGTTATTTCATTAAGCTGACTACCTTGTTGTGCAAAATAACGATTTTGTTCACTTTTTTGATACATTTATAAAACATTCATATGTTATCTTCAGTAAGTTCTATTTCCTTTATAATATTGTGTGAAGTATACCAACGAACGAAGCCTAAAAAACTCTAATGAAGTGATGAAAAAAACCTAATTTCTCTACAAAACATTGAGAAATTAGGCTTTTTAATAGAAAAAGTAGCATTCATAAACAATGAATACAGTTTAACTCTTCAATTCTATTTTCATAGATTCATATATTCTTCTAAAGTCAGTTTTTCCTTATATATATTTTCAGCAATATCTCCTACATAGCGAATATGCCAAGGTTCATATGCATAACCCGTAATACTTTCCTTCCCCTTAGGATAACGAATGATAAACCCTGCACGATGCGCGTTTTCTTTCAGCCATTTTCCTTCCTTCGTATTCGCAAAGGATAGCTCTAGTTCATTGTTCGCACTTTTAGAAGAAACATCCATCGTTAACCCTGTTTGATGTTCGCTATGCCCTGGCCTTGCAGAGAAGCGATCCGTATGCTCTTGCCCTTTCTTTTTAACATTGTTGGCATACAGACCTTTTTGATACTCATAGGAACGAAATCCTGAAACAGCATTCAACTGGATCCCATCTTGCTTAGCTAAAAGGAATAGTTTTTCTAACGCTTCCGCTGCTTCTTTACGAAGATGACTCTTTTCTACCGTTCCACTAAATGAGAACGGTACATTTGGTACAACTAAATCCTCTGGCATATAGTCTTCGGGTAAACCATATTCCTTATTTACTACAGCCTGTATACTAGCAAAGGAACTTGCTATCTTATTTGAAGTCCCATTTTGCTTACTATTTTTTTCTTTATTTATGGAGTTTTCACTAGTTTCATGGTTTGTCTTATATGGTTCTTTACCAATAGATATATTGGTGTAAATGATAAAGATACCTAGCATTACTACTATACAAGTTAAGGTTCCTACTAATTTAAGTCTCATCATTCATTTCCTTCCTGCAACTCCTACTGTTACTCATTCATCATACTTCAACCATATCAAATCCATATTAATTCCTTGTGAACTTTTCTTCATAACGCATTCCTTAATAGATTGATAGTATATCCTCCCGTTCTTTTGATACCCTTAAAATATCAGCTCTATTTATACATGTAGAAAAATAATCTAAAGATTTGTATAATAAGATAATAAGTGTAGCATTCTGTTATAGAAAGGTCTTGGTATAATGCTAGGTATTGATGTCAAAAAAACAAAAGAAGAGTTAATTATTTCATGGCAATTTGCGGAGGTCACGATTCCATTACGTGATGTGATTGAGGTTACCGAAGATGCTACCTATGCGGGTGTTGAAGAACCAAGTGCAATCCGTATCGGAACAGCATATGGGACAACTGATCGTATATTAATTAGAACTGTAAAACAAAATTATGTATTATTTACTACGAATAAAGTGTCGATTTTAAACGCAATTCACGCGTAACAATGAGTAGATAAACGCGCTTAAACAAAGTTCAAGTGAAATAAAAAGGTGCAAAGTCATAGAATTGACTTCGCACCTTTTTCTATATTTGTGAGGGTAGCATGTAATTGATGCCGCAGAAATTGGGATGCAAAATTGCATCTTTAATTCAGATATATTAATAATAAAGATGAACTGCTCAACATTTTTCTTTTAAGTTAGTATTTCAAACCCTAGCTACCTAAAGAACTCAAGTAAACGTATCTTAAATCCTTTTAAGTGGCACAAAAAGCGTCTATGTAGGCGCTTTTTGTATAAGAAAACACCTTATATGCATAAGGTGTTTTCTTATTTCATCTATCTAGAACTTCTCTATTTGAACTGTAAAATGTGGCTTGAATTTTACTTCGATTGTTTTGTTTTCTACGCCGCCTTGGACATATAATGAGTCATTACGGGTATAGATTCGTTTCGCCGAAGGTATCTTGGTTTCAAATATGCATTTATTTTTGTAATACAATTTTAATTCAACAGTTTCCTCGTAATAACACATAATCATTACTAATTCAAATCCTAATTTATCTATTTTATTATATATATATGCACCTGCACCAGGAATAAAATAATCTTCTGGTTCACTCTCGAATATTTCTAATAATTCGTATTCATCATATTGAATATTCATTTTAACAACTCCTTTCGTGAATGGGCTTAATCTACTTTATTTATAATATTCACGATTTATTAGGTACAACGGAAACAACATCGCCATTATCATTCAATACGACTCTAACATCTTTCCCATCGTATTGCCATAGACCAGGTTTATTTCCTGGTTTTTTAGTAGCATGCTTAATTGTTTCTTCTACTACGCTTGGTGTTACACCTCGCGGATCAACTTTTTTTAATTCCTCCATATATTCTTTTGATCCGAATGTGTAACCATTCCTTTCAGCTCTTTCACGTGCACGCTTCGTAAGTTCTGCCCGAACCTGAATTGTATCAGGTGCCATTCTTTCAAGAGCATGTTCAGTATACTTACGCCCATCAATGACCCTCCGCCTCTTGGCATACTCCATCCACTCTCTTCAGTTACCTTTGATACTTTTCCTAAATCCTTCGCTTTTTGTTCTAACTCACCATATTTACCGAATACACGTCCAATAACTTTAGGAGCCCCACCAAAAACAGTAGAAACGGTTCCCCATACATAGTCATTTTTGTCATACTCTCTATCAGTGAAATATTCTTTGCCGTTAATGAGTTGTAGCCCTTGTTTGATTTGCCCAATAACTGGCATGAAATCAAGTGACATCGATCCAAGTTCATTTGTACGCTTCTGTTCTGCCAAAAACTCTTCCATTTTTTCAGGTGGTACACCAAAATCTTTGAGGCGAGTAGATAAACCATCCATGTTTCCAACATTTTTAGCTATATTAGACGTATCTATTTTATAGCCTGAAATCTTATTAGCAGAGTCCATAATGTTATTGGCAGCATCTAATCCAGACATGATATCTGTATGCAAGGTTGGGAATGCTTGTTGAGCTTCTGCAACATGCGTTGAGACACTATTAATTAGTCCATCAGCCATTACTGCTTGTTTATGAAGTGATGCCCCAGCCTTTTGTATGGTAGAAAACTTGGCTTGGAGCAACGGACTTGTAAACAGTGTGGCCATGTCATTCAAAGTAAAGCTAAACTACGTCTAGGTCTCTGCCCTAGCTGTTACGAACACCAAGTAATTATGAATCAATTAAATGTAGAATTTAAGAATTTTAAATCCACATGTATTATGGAAATGTACGCCGATTATGTAGATTCAAAAAGATGGATTTCATTAAGTGATGCAACGAAATTAACGATTAAACACCGAGCAGCTGCTGACTGTTTTGCTGTCCTGGAATTATTACAACAACTCAAAAATAAGCAAATAGATTAAAATACTGTAACTAGGACTAAATTATTAACATAAAAATAAGCACATCTTGTAAAAAAACAGATGTGCTTATTTTTTAATTTTTATGCATTTTTACGTTTTAGGAAAATCACTCCACCAACAATTAACAATAATGCACCTGCAGCCATAGAGATCCAACTTGTAAGGTCAGCACCTGTTTGGGGTAACCATCCAATTTTAGATTGAATTTCTTTCTTAGGTTGTGGTTGCTCTTTAGGTTGCTCTGGTGTTGGAGTATTTTTATCTTGATTCGGCTGTTCTGGTTTAGGTTGTTCCGGTTTTACCTCTTTGAATTTCACTGTTTGTCCCTTATCTTCAAATTCAGCGTGAATAGCTACTAAAATATTATCTTGATACAGTTCTTCAAATACTACTACTTCTTTACCTTGTAATGCAGAAGCATTAAATGTGAAATCTAATGTGATAGAACCATTTTTTTCTTTTGCAGTAAACTTAGATTCTACTGTTACTTCTTTATCATCAACTAATAATGGTTTGTTTGTTGCTTTATCCATTAGTTTGCCTTTTACAACGTACTCTTTACCCACGATTAAGTCTTTGTATTCCACTTTATCTTGGATTGTTACAGATTTAAAAGCGTCTAACTCTTTAGAACCATCAGCTTTGTTTGTAGCTGTTGTTTTAATGGAAGGCTCTACAAATCGAACTGTTTGACCTACATCGTTAATGTCAGCGTGAGTTGCAATTACTTGACCTTCATGCAATAAGTCTTCAAACACAACTACTTCTCTTCCTTGCTGTTCAGCACCAACGAAAGTAAAGTCTAATGTTACAAAACCATTCTTTTCTTTTGCACTGAACTTAGTCTCTGCTGTTATTTCTTTACCATCAATTAATAATGGTTTGTTAATAGCTTTGTTCATTAATTTACCTTTTACAGTGTACTCTTTACCTACAACTAAGTTAGTATACTCTACTTTATCTTGAATAGTGATAGAATCCTTTGAATGAATCTCTTTTCCATCATCAGCTTTGTTTGTAGCAGTTGTTTTTACTGATGGCTTAACGAACTTAACTGTTTGATCTTTATCATTGATATCAGCATGTATAGTAATAACTTTTCCGTCTTTCAGTAACTCTTCGAATACTACTACTTCTTTTTCTTCTAAACCAGTTGCATCAAAAGTGAAATCTAGTGTAATAGAACCATTTGCTTCTTTTGGTGTAAACTTAGTTTCAGCAGTTACTTCTTTACCATTTACAACTAATAGTTTATTAGTCTCTTTATCCATTAATTTACCTTTTAAAGTGTACTCTTTACCTACTTGTAAGTCTTTGTATTCCACTTTATCTTGGATTGTTACAGACTTAGAAGTGTGCATTTCTTTTGTACCATCGGTTTTATCAGTAGCTGTTGTTTTTACTGATGGAATCTTTTCATCTTTGACAATATGTTTAATTATTTGACCATTCTCTTTGATCTCAAAAGAGAATATTTCTTCATTCAATACATAACCTTTTGGTGCAACAGTTTCTTTATATGTGTATTTTCCAAATGGTAACTTTTCAAACTTCGCGATACCTTTATCGTCTGTTTTCCCTTTAACTACTTCTTTTCCTGCTTCATTATAAATAGTAAACTCTGCATTCGGAAGCTTATTGTTTCCATCAGCTACATCAACTTTTGTAATTTCTAGATCACCTTTGATAAGATGATTAACTGCTAATAGCTCAATAATTTTTCCGTGTTCCTTTATTTCGAACACAATTGGTTCTGTAATAAGAACGTAACCATTTGGAGAAGCCTTTTCTACAAATGAATATTTACCATACGCTAAATCTTTGACGTTAACTTCACCATTTTTATCCGTCTTATATTCCCCAATTACTTTCCCGCTTGCATCTTTTAGCTCGAATACTGCACCTTCTAATTTTTTACTGATATCTTCATTATCTACTTTTAGTAATTTCACACTACCTTTCACTTCTGTATTTTCCACTGTAAAAGTAAGTGTTTTATTGTGCTCTTTAATTTCAAAAGGATACTTTGTTTTATTTCCAATATATCCATTAGGTGTTTTTGTCTCTAAGAAATAATATTTACCATACGTAAGACCATCAACATTTGCAATTCCATTTTCTTTTGTTACTACTTTTTTCACTTCTTTTCCATCTTCAGTAAAGACCGTGAATTCAACATTAGGTAACATCTTACCTGAATCACTAAGTTTTTTTATTTCGATGTTACCTTTTACTTTGTTGTTTACTACTTGAACAGCTCCTATTTCCCCTGTCTTAACTTCAATAGTTTGTGGTTTATCACCTGAAACATAACCTGTTGGTGCTTTAATTTCTTTTACTGTGTAGGTACCAATTGGTAGGTTATTTAATTCTGCAGTACCATCAGCACCCGTCGTGATTTTTCCAACTGATTCATTATTTGCATTAAAGACTTCAAATACTGCACCAGCTAATATTTCTCCATTTTCCCCAACCTTTTTAATTTTTAAAGAACCAGCAGCTTCCCAATTTACTGCAAGGTCACTACTAAGCTTTTCCTCATTTCTTTCTAGTAGCACTGTAGCATTCTGGACAGTATCAGTACCGCGGTAAGCAATTGCTTGAACTTTTGTTAAGTTAGCAGCAACACTTAGATTAAATTCGCCTGTTTTTGTATCTTTAGGAATTTGGATACGGAATTTTTCCCCAAGTGAAAGCTGATCTTTCACTTCTCCATTTTCACTAACAATTTTAACTCCATTAGGTGCATTTTTCGCAACTACCTTATAAGAACCACTTTTAGCATTTGTTTGTACTGTGTAAAGGTTTGTTTCAAAAAACTCACCCTTTAATTCTGCCTTTTGCTTTTCAGCAGGAATCACATTCATAAAAATATCTTGAGTATCTTCACTTGTATTTGCAGCATTAATAATTGTCTTAGCCGCTTTTTCAACATTTTTATTTTCATGCTTTAATTCATTTACATCAAGTTGACCTAATGCATTCCAAACCGCAAGCTGAGTTGCATAATGTGCTTCATTCTTATTAGCTACTCCCAGTTGTTCTACACTTTTTTGTGGGAAACCATTTGATAGAACCCTATATACTACATTATCTGTTTTCCCCATTTCAGGAAGATCTTCACCATTTGGTGATTTTAAGCCAAGAGTTAAACAATAAGCAATTTGACCGCTTGAATTTTTAATAATTTCAGTTCGAATGTACTTACCTAAACTGTTGCTATAACTCCAGTTCATTGAATACTTTTCATGCGTCATAACCTCCGCATTTGCCTTCGGTAGAAAGACATTAAAGAATAATGCTAGTACTGATAATAATGCAAAAACTCTTTTAACAACTCTTCTCCCCAATTTTAAAACCTCCCTAGATAAAATGAATCCGATGTATTATTCAAATATTTAAAATAATCACAACGAAGATATTTCATATTATAAGACATAAAGTTACAAATATTATATTATTTTTACAAATTATTCATTTTCTCAACATCCACTATAAATTATAATATTAAAACATTTCATTTCACAAAAGTAACAATATTAGGATACCTTAACAAAATAAGAAGCTTGGTAAAATACTAGAATAACGGTAGTTGGAGTACGGAAACGATTCTTCGCATGAAGGACCACTACAAAGATATTTTCAAATTGAATATATGTATTAATAATGAAATTTTATTGCATTTACACCTGCAATGTTTATATAAAAGATAGTAAATTATGTTTTTATAGGATTTTTTCTATTAGTTTACTGGAAATTTGCATTATTATGTGAAAATAAATATCATTGTATTTAATATAAAATGATATAAAAAAAGGGGTACGCAGATAATTATCGGAACTTTCAATCGATTAATTATACTAAAATTAGTATTAAGAATATTAGTAAAAAAGTAACAACGTTATTACAAAGTTCGAATATTGGTCTAAGTACCCTAGCATCTCAATGGTAACCTCTTGAATACTTTTACGTTTTTAAATAAATTAAAATAACAAAAAAATAATAATTTTTAATTTTTTCTTTGTAATTTAATAAGTTGCATGTTAATATGGCGAAGGTTATAAAATGGATTTCGCCATACACAATGTTTTTTCGGAATATTCACTCCAGAGAAACGTAACTATTTCAGTAATTTGCTTCATCTTTTACCTATACAAGGACTACTTTCAATTTTTTTGTTCATAAGTAAAAGTAACTTTTTATTCTATCTTCCTCATCGATTTTAATATAAATGGTAAAAAAGCACTTTTTCAAGTGCCCTTCCTTTTCTTTTTTAAAGATAGAAAATCTAATAAAATCAAACACCTAGATTAAACACATACATAATCCTACTTACAAACTCTTAGAGAGGTATAAACTATGGGAATTCCTACACTATTATTAAATACATTTATTATTATTATTTGTATCCTTAGTTACCCAGTATTTTGGCTAGAACATAAAGAAAAAATGGCATGTAATAATATATTAATTTCTGTACTTTCCTCCATTGCAATTATTTTTTGTATGACTTTTCCTTTTCATTTACACGCTGGGTTCATTTATGATTTACGTTTTATTCCCATTATATTAGTTTTTCTATATGGAAATACAAAGAGCATTTTTTGTATTGGAGTTTTATATCTTTCTTATAGATTTTACTTAGGTGGAAGCGGAGTCTTCCCATCATTTATTATCTTTACTGTTATTTCTGTTATTACAATCATGTTTCGTTACTTGTCACCTACTTATTTCAAGGAAAAGAAGATATTATTAAGTATTCTACTTATTTTGATATGTACAACTTCCCTTTCTATCTGCGGTATTGTAACGCAAATAAATACAGGTGGTAAAATTGACTCTACTCTCATTGAATTTTTATTCAATTATATAATCATAAATATTTTCACAGTATTATTATCAGTTTATTTAATAGAAGGAATGATCGAGAAATATAAAATAAAAGAAAGAATGCAAAGAGCAGAAAAATTTTATATAGCTAGCGAACTAGCTGCATCGATTGCGCATGAAATTCATAATCCCCTGACCACGGTACGTGGATTCACTCAATTACTAAATGAAGATGAGAGTGCTAAGATGTCTCAAGATAAGTACTTAGAAATTATGTTACTTGAAATGCAGCAAATACAATCTACTATTAATAACTATTTATCTTTAACCAAACCACAAAACATTATAAAAGAGGAACTAGATATTAATTACATCTTAAATCAAGTGAAAGATAATATTTCACCACTCGCTCTTTCATATAATGTTGAAATAAAACAGCATATTACAACAGATTCCCTTTACATAAATGCTAATACTGAAAAATTAAAAATATGTCTAACCAACATCATACAAAATGGAATTGAGGCTATGAAAAATGGTGGCGTATTACAAATAAATATACAAAAAATAAAAGGTAATATTGTAATTGATATTATTGATACAGGAATAGGAATGTCTTCCCAACAAATAAAACGTATTGCCTTGCCATTTTATTCAACAACAGAAAAAGGCACTGGGCTTGGTACTATGATTGCTTACAGTATTATTAAAGAATTAAACGGAGATATAGAGATAGAAAGTGAACTAGGAAAAGGAACACACTTTTCTATCACTATCCCCTGCTAATATAATAGAAGATTTATTTAAATGATATTATTTTGTAGCTAATATAACCATATAAAAAGAAGACGTAACTATTCGTCCTCTTTTTATATGATTCTGGTGCAAAAATGTTAGTTAGAAACATAGAGTAGCAATTTCACAATTTATTCACAAGTACCGTTAAGCGCAAGTTTACGTTAAGTATGCTATTTGCATAATAATGTTTTCAAGAAAAAAGTAGCTGTACTTTTGTGCAGCTACCTTTTTATGCAATAAATCAGTAATAGATATTCGAGCTGCAATAAATGCCCCTTTTATACTTTGAAATGTAATTTGCAAACTACAATTTGACATAATTCTAATAGTATGGGACGTATATTTCTCCATAAAAGCAACTTATTTTTATCTCTTTTAAACAATTTATCATATTATTTTCATCTAATTAGGCACAGAAACATTTTGCAAAATCTTACTACTTTTAGGAAAAACGTTTTTAGGGTACATTTTAAAATAGCTCTTTTTCTTTGAAATGTTTCTGTGCTTAATATTTAAAATATCTTATGTCAAAATTTTCCGCAACAAATATGTTAAATTATTCATAATTATATATAATACGGAATATTAAAGTTAAATATTCCGTATTATACTCTATTAAATATAGCGTATTTAATTTATTAGTAATTAATTTATTAGTCTAAGTATGAATTATAAAGTATATTCGTTTAAAATTGTCACAATATAATTTTATATTCGACGTTTTTAATTACTCGTGAAACATTTGCAAATGTTTTAACCGTTATGTATAAGGTAAATATCCCCTCTAAATATAAGATTTACTTAATTTAGATTCTTTCTCTCATAGTCGTAATGTCGAAAAAAGTCGAATTTTTATATTTTTTCTTTATTTTCTAGTTGTAAACGTTTTATTTTCATGTTACCATCTTAATCAAACATTAGATGGTAATAAAACTTAAAGTATTTCTTTCCCTTAGAGACATATAAACGTTCGGTAATACCATGAAAATAAGGCCAAAGAAATATGAGTTACCTGATAAAAGATTTAATAGGATTTTTACCACTTTAATTTTCTGTTAATTCCGAATGTAACACTTTAACATTTTGTCCCTAAACAAAATTTAAATTTTAGTTTGGTAAACTCAAAAAGCTAAATCACCCACCCAAATTAATAAATGATATATCCTGTTATATCTAGCGATCAGTCATGAGAAATAGATTTCTTCCTAAGAAAACTTAGCCCATTAATAAAAAGTGTCTAAATTTCTACCTTTATTACCATCTATTGTTGATAACATATTTACCAACTATAAAAAAGAGCCTATTGAAGGTTCTTTTTATTATAATCATTAGCACTTCAATTATTGATAATCATTGGTGTTGAATCTTTATTCCCTCACCTTATATAGCTTTCTTTTATTAACACTTGAAGACTTATTGAGGTACGGTTCTGATTTTAATTTTTTTATTTTTAAGCGACTAATTTCCGAATGATGGGCCATCCACAGTTTTATATCTAATAAAGAAAGAATTATATCTGTTTCAAGTGATATTTTGCTTACCTCCTTCTCTCTTATGGGTTATGTAGATAATATATCTCTTGAATCTAGAGCCTTTAGAACACATAATAGATACCCTAAAAAATGGACTTTATTTTATCTTTATCTTATCTTTACCTTATCTTTAAATTTTTCTATTAAACTTAGCATTTAGAAAAAAATTTTCGAGTCTAAAAAAGCTGAGAAATAGAGAATTATTGAATTTTTTTAATAACCAGCCACCATTGAAAATAGGGTTTCTTGTAAAAGGAGGAGTAATATTTGAAGAATAAGAGAAAAGTACAAACTATTATATTATTCTTTATTAGTATTTTAGGGTTAGGAACAATAATCGGGATACTATATTTTAATGACAAAACCAATACTCAAAAAAATAAAGCGTTTGCTACCGAGGAACGTTTATTGCAATATGAGCCCATCATGAAAAAAGAATTAGAAAAATATAATTTGGGAGAAAAAACAGCAATTTTACTAGGAATTATGTACCACGAGAGTAGGGGTGAGGGCAACGACCCTATGCAATCTTCCGAATCACTTGGATTAAAGCCAAATGAAATCCAAGAGATAAACTTGAGCATTAAACAAGGGGTAAAGCACTTTGTTCAAATGTATAGATATGGAGAAGAAAAAGGTGTTAGCATGGATACAATTATCCAAAGCTATAATATGGGGCCAGGCTATATTGATTTTATTGCCAATCAAGAAGCTAAACAACACTCGGAAGATACAGCTAAACAGTTTTCTAAGTTGAAAGTTGATCAGAATCCAGCTACATACACTTGTGGTGGAAATAAACAAAATTTTAGATATCCATATTGTTACGGTGATTTCACATATACAACAAAAGTGAATGAAAAAGCAAAACTTATTGAAGAACGCCTCCAAAAAAATTAAAATTGTATATATTTGTTTGAAGGAGTTTTCCATTTACTTTTATATGGTTTTTCATCAACTTTTATCCCCTCTTACCATCTAAATGTATATATACAACTATCGTATCATATTTCAATTTAAATACGGCTCTAGTTACATATTTCGCAAGAAATCTATTCAGAATATAAATAAAATCACCATTTTACATGAAATAGTATCCACTTAGCGAATTCATTAGGCATAAAAAGAAATGTAGATTCAATAAAAAGAGAGTACCCTCGCTATTGGTGCTCTCAATGTGAATTGGGGTTTATCCTGAGCATTGAATAGGACACGAAGAACTCGTCCTGTTACATAATATTATGCTTGTCCATATTATAATGTGCAATAAAAAAAGCACCCTCGCCCAGGCGCCAAGAGATACATATACGTTGAGGTAACTAACACGTTAGAAAAGGCCCTTCCATATCATTGTATGATTATCAATTATCTTTATACCTAGCAGACTCATTAAATACGTTTAATGTATCATTTCTATTAGTTTAACCATGCCTAATGTCATCCAATTCATTCATGGTTAGTATTCTAAATAGACCAACGATGTATTATAATACTTTATATATCCAAGGAGGTTTACTATGCTTAATTTTCATAAAACATTCCCCATCTTAGGATTCTTTTGTTTTTTATATAGGTTTATCGGCATCATCTTTTTATTACTATTCCTTAGCGTGTAGTAACAACGCGTATAAATATATGTTTAATGTGTGATTTCTATTATCGGCTTTGTTAACTAACACTTAAATTATTTTAACAGCCTTTTGTTTAATTCCCACAAAGCTTTTTTGTTACTATCCCATTTTAAAAGCGTTACGGCTTCCTCAAAGCACAGCCATTTATAATTGAAGTGTTCTTTAGATAATTTAATATTTTTTGTAGGAACTTTAACTCCAAAAGAAAATTCTTTTATTACATAAACATCTTCTCCCCAAAGAAATTCACCAACTACATCCTCTACTGGTAGTGAAGACACAGAATCTAGTTTTATATATGGACATTCTCTTATAATACCAGCCTCTTCAAACGCTTCCCGTTTTGCTGATTCAATATGAGTCTCACCATCTTCTCCACCACCAGCTATTCCTTGCCAATAACCATAATCACTTCGATTAAAAATGCCATATTGAATGGAATCATCAGTTTTTATATAAGGAAATATCAATACTTGATACGGCGCTCTCATTGCTTAACCTCCTCTCGAAAAAATATGAACAATTTATTCACTAACTTGCTATTTTAGTAAATAAAGAGCCAACATCAAAATTCTACATTAATAATGCAGGTTTATGGTATCGGCTCTCCATTTTTTAAGAATTTTATTTTTCATAAATAGGTTTACTCTTAACGTGATAAAAACCTGCTTATTTCTTATTTAATTTGCTTAGCGTGTTTTTTTTCGAAATGCTGGCGGTATCACATGTTGACTAACCAGTCCAAATAGTCCCTAAAACGGTCGTTTAAGGAACTTTATTTATATCTATCAAAACTGACTGAAATATGTTTAAAATTCAGTTCAAAAACTCATTACCAAAAACTAAGTTTTATATCAAACATCAAATACCGTTTATGGAACACTCTTAATGTACGGAAAACCAAGTTTTTTAAATAAAAAATTCCTTAGCGTACGAAATTCGCGTTATGTTGGCGGGACCCCATCGCCATCAAGTTAAGGTTTTGAAGTACCCCCTAAACGAAAAAATTCTTTCTCTATAGGGGCACCATATCAAAAAAGAAAATTGTAAGTTTAGACACATTTTAGATACAAAATAACCGATTCCTTATACGTTAAGGGACCGGTTATTTATTTTCCTACTTTTTTAGGGAGGTTTTTCTCGTAATGGTCTTAAATGATTGATTTAAGGTTATAAACTTAGATCATAAATAAAAGATAGAGTAAAAACTATATAAGAAATAAATGTAACGAAAACAAGAAAACATATAAACTGAGCATTAGATACATATTGTCCTATTCTTTTTTTCATTTTAATTAGTATTATTTTTCAGATGTGAAGTATCAATTTGAATTTCACCTTTCCAAGATCCAATTACTTTTCCAATTCTATTTATATTTACATCTAAAGTAAGGGGCTGTTTAAAATCGTCTCTTCCCTCAGAAACTATAACAAATGTAGCAACACCTTCGGGTTTATCATTATCACGAATACCTACATCATTTAATTTTTTACCTGCTGCCATAAGTTCAAAAGGAAGACGGTCATCTGAATCATGGATAAATGATAGTCTCCCTTCATGTTTAATCTCAGGGTTTCCCTCTTGTTGCCCATTAATTTTACCATCACTTTCGAGCTCTAATCCTGATGTATCAAATTCAAATGGTACTAAACTTCCGTCAGCTTTTTCCATTCTATAATGAACTGATATACGTGAATCTGCGATATATAATTCTTTGAAATGTACAGTAATACCTTGATCTGTAATTTTTTCATCAATAGGAATATATTTACCATTCTTCATCATATCTTGTGTGACACCATTTTCATCTTGTATTCCTTCATTTACAACTTTATCATTTGTAATTGCATCAGAAAAATATGAGGCAACATTTGTAGCCGCTACTTGTACTTGTGGAATCATTGCTGTTGTGAAAAGTGCTGCTGCAGCTACTGCTGTATACATGAAACGTTTTGATTTTTTACTCATGTTTGTAAAGAGTCCCTTCTTCTGTTGTTTTTTGTGATTTATATTAGAAACATTGTCTAGCTTGGAACGACTTTCAAATGTTTTCCATGCTTGTTCTATATCAATTTTGATTTCTTGTGGTGAATTTGCAGATTCTTCATCTAGCATTACGTTCTCCCATTGATTTAATTTACTGATTTCTACTAATAAATCTTGGCATGCTTCACATGTATCTAGGTGCTTTGTGAATTCCTTTCTTATATCATGAGAAAGTTCTCCATCAATATATGTTTGAATAAATCCGATATCATAACATTTCATTTGTTATGCCTCCTCCATTTGTTTATAAATCTTGCGAAATTTCATTTTGGCTCGGACCAATAATGTTCCAATAGAAGATATTTCAATTTGAAGTATTTCTGCAATTTCTTTATATTGAAAACCAGAGAATTTCATTAGTAAAAGGGTTCGTTCTCGATCATTCATTTTATTTAGTATCGTTTGTACCTTTGTAATTTCTTCTTTTCTTATCCAATCATCGTCTAATGATGAAACATTTTGTACTTCATGGTATTGTATTTCTTTATCAATCTTCGCTTGTTGCCTTTTTTCAGATCGCAAATGGTTATAAGCTACATAAGTAGAAGATTTAATCAACCATCCAGGTATGTTTTCAATTACTTTCCAGTCGCTACGATATAATTGTAAAAACACTTCTTGTGCTAACTCTTCAGCGATAGATTGATCTTTAACAATCCATATAATCTGTTTCACAGCATAAGCATAGTACTGCTTAAATAAATCTTCAAAAGGCATATCAGAAGCATGACTTTCCTCATTTTCTATGGTTAACATGTTAGTTTAAACCTCACTTTCAATTTGATGCCTGTATTATAGAGAAACCAGAAAAACGGATTTTGTGACAGTTTTTCTGGTTATTTTTTTATTATGTACTAAAAAAAGCATTCATCTGATTAAAAGATAAATGCAAAAAGGGAAATGAAAACATAAAACTATAACTCTTTCAGTAGTTTTCTATTAATGGGGTACCGCCACATCGCTATCAAGCTAATAAAAAGAAATGCCCCCTAGAATGAAAAAAAACGCCATCCTTTCCTATGATTCTACAGAAAGAATAACGTATTTTTTCATTTTAGGGGAATAATTAATCTCTTAAGTTGATGAGCATGCAGCAAGCCCCTTTAAAGGTAATATTGCGGTACCAGGCTGCCCTCTATACTGAAAAGGTAATATCACAACTCAAACTGCTATATTTATTTCCTGTCGAATACACTCTTTTTTATTAGCACGTTTCCATAAATATATGGTGTAGAAGAATAAAATCGCAATAATAACATATGCAAAAAGCGACGAGGCTTGAACATTCCCCATAAAATTAAAGAAATTATTAAAAGTGTGGAAAGTAATGGTGATAATAATTGATTGCTTATTTACGATAAGTAAGGACAGAACAAGTCCAACTAAAAATGCATATATGATTTGTAAAATGGTATCTTCAATAGACTGCCCACCAATTAGTTGTAATAAATGGGTGAGACCAAACAAAAAACTCGAAATCAAAACTGATTTTTTTATCCCCTTTGAAAACAACATTTTGAGCATAAATCCACGAAAAAAGATTTCCTCAATAAATGCAACAACAAAAAATTGCATGATAAACATAAAAAATAAGTCAGATACCGATGTTGTGTTTAATCCTTTATTACCAAGTAGTATTACTAATAGAACAATCACTAATGGGGAATTTAATAAAATGGTATTCTTCATTGAATTATTTAACTTAATATCAAAGAAATAGAATTTCCACTTGTTCTTTATTGTTAAATATATTAAAATTCCCACTGCTAAAGGAACAAGTCCAATAAATTGTAATACTGGACTGGATGGCTTAGTAATAGTTTGATAGGCCCCGTTAAGCGTGTAAAAAATCATTAATAAAAATTCTAACCCAATAATTTTTAAAACAATATTCTGATTTACCTTCATCTAGAATCCTCCCCTATTTATCGATTTGAGCATTTTTCTTTTGGATTACTGCACTGTTACTATTTATAGATTAATAGTAACTTATTAATTTATCAAATAATTTACTGATATTTCAAAAAATATAACATAAAACACTTTATTGTCCTCATGATAAGGTAAACAAATACCTCAAACGAGAAAATTGATCTCTTCAAATTGAAAATATATAAAATTCCTTTTTGGGGGTTTTATATATTTTTTTAGTTGATGGCGATGTGGTGAGACCCCATAAAGAAAAGACACCCATATAAGAGTGTCTTTTCCAATAGTTTTTTAGCAGAAGCAACTGCATCCGATAATGATTAATAAAATAAATAATACAACAAGTAAAGCAAATCCTCCAGCAAAACCGCAGCCTTCGCCGCAACTACCACCATATCCCATAATAATATTTCCTCCTTTAGATAAGAGGGTGAAACTAGGGTTCATTCCATGTATTTTAACGGGTTCACTTTACCTTATGTTTTTACGCCTGAATTGAGCAGGTCCTAAAAAAAAGACGCCATAAGGCGTCCCCCACAATTGGGTAGATAAGGTTTAGTTTTCCAATTTAAAGAAAGTATGTATCACACCTTGAGAGTATATCATAATATCTGTTAAATTTAATATTCTATGCATTATTACATAAAAAAAAGACACCCTAAGGTGCCGGTGCCTTCCTCCGACTTGAACCACTTTAATTTATTAATATGTATTGGACATTAAGTAAACACGTCCTATAAAACAGAATCATTTATTTTCAACAGATTGTTAGTGTACAAATACAAGAGAATCGAGATCGTTTGTTTGGCTAGATTAAAGCAACGCCACACCTATATGGTTGAGATGTGTTACGCCTTCTAATCGGAGAATCAGCTTTATAGAACGTGTCCACAATTTATATTTTACTACATGTAATATTTATTTTATGTAATTTTTACAAATATGTATAATTACATAAAATTTACGAGAAAAAGAGCGTATACTTTGATATTGTGTAATAAAGATAAGGCCCACCTACGGAAATAGGTGGTTTTTTTGTTGGGCATTACTATCTCATTGCACAAAAGGGAATTTGCATTAAAATAATATCATATTCTTAGAGTTCTTATATTGAGAAAAAAGACACTCTTATGAGTACCCCTTTTTTTAGTAACCGAATCCGCCGCTACCGCCGCCCCAACAACTACATCCTATAATGATTAACAGGATGAATAGAACGATCAGTAAAGCAAATCCGCCACCTAACTGTCTACGCTTAAAGACTAAAGTTACCTTTAGCCCTCCAAGACTCGCTACGAGCGAATGGCTAGTTCTTACTCGACGGGAAGCCCACCCGTTATATGATACGACCTAGGCTCGGCCGCACACCTGCCTCGTTAGTTAATATGAAAATGAAACCCAATGTCTTTCAGGCGAAAGTATAATCTTGGTTTGGAAATATACAACTGTTTGGACATAAAAAAGACCATCGAAATGATGGTCTTACAGACTGTAGACAAATGCATAAAATAACGAATGAACCTTTCTCTGAACACTTACTTTACTTCTTTCATAAATAGTCTAACGTTTTCAGCGATTTCTTTGAATTTGGTATGGTGTAAATAATGTGATCCATCCATGGTTACTACTTTTCCATGTACCGAGTCTTTGATCTGCCCTTCATGCAGAGGTATCCATCCTGCCACATCTTCATCATTCGCTTGTACAAAGAGAAGAAGTGGAAGATATTTAGGGAAGATTAAACCTTGAGCCCCTTTAAAATTAGACAAAATATGGTCCATCTCATTCAAGGTTGTGTCATTATACATGTTTTTATTCGAAATCATTTTCATTTGCTCTACGGTTTTTTCATCAAATGCCAGTCCAGCATAGGGGTCAGCATTGATTTTCATAGCCAATCTTAAGAGACCTGATTTTTTGAGATATGCAAACGTTTTTAATGGGAAATTAATATCCATACCCGGTTGTGTTGCAACACTGCTATCGATTCCGACAAATGCAGTCACCTCGTTTGGATATTTATTCACATAATCAATTCCATAAATGCCTGCAATGGAGTGGCCCATGAGCATGTATCTGTTAATATTAAGCTGCTGTAGAGCTTCATGAACTTCACTTACCATATTCTCCGTGGTTCGCTTTTTTACAGTTTCATCACTTAATCCATAACCGAAAGGCTCTACCACAACAACTTTGTAAAATGGAGATAATTCATCGATAAGAAGCTTAAAATCAAGCCCTGGAGTAGCTGTTCCATAACCAGGCAGGAGCACGATCGTTTCCTCGCCCTCGCCTTGAATTAACACATTCATGTTTTTCCCGTCTACAGATACGTGCTGCCCGTAGGGCACTATTCGTTTTTGCTCCGAATGACTACTCATCACATTTACGATATAAACAATACCTAAAAAAAGTACAATGGCTAGAACGATTGCTCCTATGATTTTAAGTAAGATGTTTCGCACTTTCTTTATTTTCATTCCACTTAGCGTTTTCTTTTCCTCTTGTTGTGTCACTGTCATCTTCTCCTGTCCTGATCTGTTTGCCTTCCTTCATGTGCCTGTAATGAAAACTTAACCAATGAAGATGTACTCACCATGACGACAATATGAACTGAATATGAACTGCCAAAAAAAAATGCTACGGCTCTATATACAAGTAAGCTTGCATATGAGTCGTAGCATAGAGAATGAATCTAACTAATCTGTTGGTGTAGTGATTGGCAAGGTGACAATGAAGGTCGTTCCTTGACCAAGTTCACTTTTCACTCGGATGTCACCTTGATGAAGCGACACGATCTGTTTAACGATAGCGAGTCCCATACCACTTCCGTCATACTTACGACTGTGGGAACGATCGGCCTTAAAAAAACGCTCGAATATACGCTTCTGGTCGTCAAGGTGAATACCAATACCAGTGTCGGATATTAGGATTGTGACGTTTTTGATATCTTGTTTGATGCTTACGTTAATCACGCCGGTATCCTCGGAAAATTTGATGCTATTTCTGAGGATATTCGTCCATACCTGATTTAACAGGTCATGATCAGCCGTTACTTTAACTGTCTGTAAATCAAGCTCGAAATGTATATCGCGAGCAGACCATTGTGGCTGGAGCGCCACAATTATCCGTCGGATTTGTTCATCGAGGCTGAGCGTGACGAGCCGCAGTTGCTTTGACTGCGATTCAAGAAAACTCAGCTTTAACAGGTTATCGCTCATTTTGGACATCCTTTTCGCTTCAGCGATGATAATATCAAGATAACGGCTTCGTTCGTATTCTGAAAGGTCAACTTGCTTAAGCACTAGAGCATAACCGGATATCGAAGTGAGCGGAGACTGAACCTCGTGCGACACGTTCGTTACGAATTCCCTGCGCATCTGCTCAAGTTGCTGCAGATCGTGCATCATTTCTTCGAAGCTGCGAGCCAAAGTACCCAGCTCACTCGTTTGCTTAATATTCAACTTGACGTTGAAATCTCCAGATGCTATCCGCCTGGTCGCTTTTGTCAGCTTTTTTATCGGTCTTACCAGGAATACAGAGGCAACTAGAATCAATAAGCTTCCTGCAATCAACGAACATGTTGCAAAGACCAATGCCCACTTTGTGACAAAAGAGGCTGAAGGAGGGGCGAGCGCTTCCAAAAATATCGCTTTCGTTCCCATTTCCGTTTTCAACGGCAACCCTAAGAGGACCGTGGCAATACCATTAGGAGTGTCCTGAACAACACCTCCATCTAATACTTTCTTTAGTTGCTCCATCGTCACAGGCGCAGGTTTGTGTCCGTGAAGTTTACCGTAAGACTTGAACTGACCCGTTGCTTCGTAAATTCGAATATAATAAGAATCGAGCTGCTTCATTTCACTTACGAACAAGTCCGCTTCACGTAACGGAAAGGTCTTGTAAATCCGGACGATGTCTTGGCCAAAGTTACGTGAGTTAATTTGAGCGTTTTCGTTCAATTTATCTTCGAATATCCAAGTTGACACCAAAAAAGAAATGATCGTGCCCCCGATGATGGAGACTAAAAATGTCAGGACAACACGTATATATAAGGATCTGATCATTCATAAACCTCAAGCCGATACCCAAGCCCGCGCACCGTTTCGATCCGAAAATCGGGTGTTGTCGCGAACCGTTCACGCAGCCGTTTAATATGTACGTCTACCGTTCGATCATCTCCGGCGTAATCGATACCCCAAATCTGATCGATCAACTGCACGCGCGTATAGACTTGTCCGGGTGTTCCAGCGAGCTTATACAGCAATTCGAACTCCTTTAGCGGCAACGTAAGCGACTCCGTCCCTTTCATCACCTTATAGGTCTGTCGATCAAGGATGACGTTCCCTAAATGGATCGTCTGCGTGGAGCCAATCTTGTATCGTTTGAGTAGTGCCCTAACACGAACCGTCAACTCTAACGGATCGAATGGTTTGGTTAAATAATCGTCCGTCCCAAGTTCGAAACCTTTCACTTTCTCCCATGTTTCTCCTCTCGCAGTCAGCATAAGTAAAGGTAGATCAGGATTGGCTCTTCGGAGCTCCTTGCTTAACGTCCAACCATCCATAATCGGCATCATAATGTCAAGTACGACAAGATCGACATTCGTTGAGATGTAGACGGCCAGTGCTTCCTTGCCATCCGCTGCTTCAGCTGTTGCGAATCCATCGTTGCGTAGAAATAAACAGACGAGTTCGCGAATGTTCGCATCGTCGTCAGCAACTAGTATAGTAGGCATCGGTTCCCTCTTCCCCCTGTTTTCCACCGCATTATTTCAAGCAATCATTATACTATAAATTAACACGTATGTTGATTAACCAAAGTAATACAGTTTCTTGATTTATCGACCTGTAGAATTCAAGTGTTTCTTTCAAACTAATTTGCCACTCAATTGACAAGGCTTCACAAAGAAACAGGCGTGTGAAACCTGCAAATGACAAGCGTTTATTTTGTCTTTTGGCCTTGTGCACGAAGAAATTTCAGCAAAGCATAGGCAATTAATTATAGCTGTGAATAACTGATTGAACAACGCATTGGATGTTGTGCCAAACAATACGGAAACGTTCAAATTCAGCTAAATCCAGCGGAAAAATGATTCAATTGCCCAGCGCTATTTTTACATGGCGGCGATTCCTTCGGACAGATAGATTGGTAGAACGCATATTCCCCAAACTACTCCAGTAATTACACCATCTGAAATAACACGCCCCATACCCACTAATTATTTTTCATCAAATGCGTAAATGGCGTATCAACTTTGATTCCACATTCGTTCCAAATCAATACTTGTTAATTTAAGTGAATTCCACCATAAAGATTCATATAGGTTTAGTAATTAGTCAAAGTTATTAGGGTATTCTGTCGTATAATTTATATATTACCATATAATTACCTCCTGATTTTTTTATATTATAGTTCTACATCAACACATAATATATAACTTTTTCTCATTGCTTATTGAACTAACCTGCTCCGTTCAAGAAGAACCCTATCAGTTTAAATAACTCAGATTTTGGCAAAATTAAATTGATTCAAATGATACCCACCTTTTAGTAATCTCAGAAAATTTCTTAGTCGCGAGTGAGGTTGGTTTTCTTATAGCTAATCCAATAGTTCGATAGCTATCACTTTCAAGTGGAATGGCTGCAAAAGAAATTTTTGATGTCGGTATAATCATTTCTGGCAATATACTAATTCCTAGATTATTCTCCACCATGGAGATCACTGAGTATTCATTCATATTTTCGAATCTAATATTGGGGCTAACTTTATTCTCCCTAAATATTTTTTGAATATCATCATAACACTGATATGTTGGCATAATAAAAGGTACATTTTCTATTTGTTGCATTGATACTTGGTTTTCCTTACATAATGGGGATTGGTTAGATACAACACATAAAAGTCGATCCCTCTTCAATTGTACGATTTCAAAGGATTTTTCAAAGGATTCAAAGTAAGTATCATTATTAATAAATCCACAATCTAATCTCCCGTTTTGTAACCAATTCTCAACCTCAGCATAGTTTCCTTCCAGTAATTCGATTTCAATATTTGGAAACTTTTCCTCCATTTTTTTAAGAATACCAGGAATCCAGTTTTTAGAAATACTCGAAAAAACCCCCACTCTTACTGTTCCTTTTTGGAACCCATTGATAGCGGCTACTTCCTGCTTCAGCATGTTGTTATAGTATAAAATTTTCCGAACGGTAATTAAAAGCTCCTCTGCATTTTTGGTCAATGTTAAAGTAGAGTGATTACGAATAAATAAAGGAAAGGAAAACTCTTTTTCCAAACTGCTAATTGCATGACTTACAGCAGATTGGGTGAAACCTAACACTTCTGCCGCTTTTGTAAAACTATTGAGTTCTGCCACTTTGTTAAATATTTCATATTTTGTTAAAGTCACTATGGTCCTCCTCATGAATTTTATTCATGTCTCCATTATATTTCTTCGTTTTATTTAATGCCATTACCAACATACAATAAGTGCATGCTCTATTATATGACCCTTGACAAGGGATGTATTTTTTATGGAAGGATGAAGTGAAATGCAAAAAATTTTAGTTACAGGTGCTGCAGGTAAGATTGGCCAAGATGTTACAAGATTCCTAGATAAGCAAGGGAATTACCAGTTACGGCTAGCAGATATTAACTTATCTGCTTTAGAAACTTTTAAAGATACAAATCATGAAATCATATATTTAGATGTTTCTGATTTAGCTGCTTGTCAAGAATTTACGAAAGGTATAGATATAGTTATACACTTGGCAGGTAATCCTTCGCCAAATGCTGATTTTTATGGCTCCTTATTAGAAAATCATATAAAGGGAACTTATAATATTTTTAGAGCTGCTAGTGATAATAATGTATCCAAAGTGATAGTTGCTTCCAGTGCTCAAACAATTGAAGGCTATCCTTTGGATTATCAACCACATGCTTATTCACCCACGAGACCCAAAAATATGTACGGGGTAAGTAAGTGTTTTGCAGAGGCTGTTGCTTCTTATTTTGCTTATGAAGAAGGGTTACAAAGTCTTGCTATTCGTATAGGTGCATATGATGATTATAATCCATATGGTAAACCACTAACAGCTAGAGATATGAGTGCATACTTAAGCCCAGAAGATTTTATGGACCTTCTCTTAAAGTCGATGACGGCAAAGAACTTACCTCCATTTTCAATTTTACATGGTGTATCTAACAACAGGTTTAAACGAATTGATATTGAAGGAACAAGAAAGTTAGTTGGTTATAGCCCAAGTTCTGATGCTTTTGTACTAAGTGGTATTAAATTCTTTGATTCTTGATAAAGGCATATCTAGAAAAGATATTATATTATTGTTATTTAGCTTTTATTTGTTCTATTTTCAATAGCTATAGTTTCCGTAATCATAATATTCCAATTCTCTCAGATAGGGAACACTATTCTTCTGTCTCATTTGTGGAACAACTCTATTGTCACCACTAGTTCCACAGATGTTCTTTTCCTTTTCAACATAATGGGGTAGCACCACATCGCTATCAAGCTAAGCTTATGCAAAGTCAATTTTAGGCGAGATTGTTTCTTTTTCTAAAGGGCAAGTGTAGGTGATTGAAAGATTTGCATACGAAATAAACCCTAACGGGTTTCACTTTTTTGAATTAAGCGGCTTGATTATCAGACATGGTACAATTGTAAACGACACCTAATATATCAAAGACCGTTTTTTTCTCATATCGATGAGATTTCCGCCCGTTTTGCTGTAGGAGATTGAACAGGCGGAGTAACACCTTTGATAGCTCTTGGGTGTTTTTTTGTATAGTTTGGAATAGAAGAAGAAAATAGTCTTTAATCATATATATGGCTTTATACTCACTAAGCTCTCGTTTTTTCTTCATGAGGAGCAATTGGCGCATTTGAAACATGATAGAAGAACAGAGTAGAATGGCAATCAATTGGCCATATAAATGGCACTCCAATCGTTCTGATTTTATCTTTTTACAATGATGGATTTGAAAGAATGACTTCCACGTTTTAAATAAAATTTCGATTTGCCAACGCAAAGAATACCAGTCATGTACCTGTCCCATCGGGACAATATCTGTAGAAGTGTTTGTCATATATACATTGATACCACTGAGTCGTTTACTACGAGGAGAATACTTCATTCCTTTCTTTTTTTCTCTTACAGCTTGATCTTGTAATCGTTTTTGTTGCTGTTGTTTTGTTAATCGATGGACAATTACACGAGCTGACACTTTATCAATCATTCCTACATAAGCATTAGCTATTTCCCATGTTTGTCCTGGCTGAAGGGAGTTCATTACCGTCTCCATATCTAACTGTATATACTCTGTACCTTTCTTAATTCTTCCATCTTGAAAATAATCAGGGTTAGGATTTTTTTGATAAATACGTGTATTCGACTTGATACGAGAAATATAGTAGGCCTCTTGATCTTGTATATATTGAAGGTCTTTTAAATGAAAATAACCTAAATCTCGGATACATAAATCATTCGCTGCCACAGTTGGGGCACACAGAGAGCCGTAAGTGCGATCATGTTGTTTACCTGGACCTGTATGAATATGTAGGAACTGTCCGCTTAACAAATCATACTCAAGCTGAATTTTTATCCCAGCTGTATGGCTGCATCCTCCTGCACCTGGATAAACCGATGAAAATACATCCGGGAGTTGAAATGCAGTTGAATCTAAGATACGAATACGCTTGAAAATAGAAGTATATGGAGAAGAAATTAGCTTAGCTGAAGATAACTTTTGGTTTAGAAGTTTGGCTAAAACTTGTTGTAGAAACTGGACGGCTGCGGCGTTAAATCTTTGATTTAGTCCTTCAGGACTGATGAGTACTTCTGTTGATACTTCTAAACAACTACATAACTGGGTTAAGGAAGTTTTTGCTACACTTTGGCTTAGCCATACGCATAAAGCTACTAACTCTTGTGCTTGATACTTACTTGTTCGCTGTACAAATCCAACATCTCTAGCTAGATTCTGTAAGGTATTTGGGGATAAAAGACTCTTTATCTCCTGTGCAAATAATTGTAAGTCGTCAGATACAGAATTAGACATACAAAAAACGCCATCCTTTCCTATAATTCTACAGTAAGAATAACGTCTTTTTTGCTTAATGAATAGTGTGAAACCTTAGCTTTATGGTAATGTGACCGTACCTCATGTAGTCACAGTTTTTATTTGTATTAAGACATTCGAAATGATTTGCCACGTAAAGCTGCTATGTAGCAAATAATAACTACTAAGCATAGGCTAACCATCACCAAATACAATTGTGGTGCAAAATGGATAATCAACCAGCCACCAAGCACTGGGCCTAAGAAGCCACCTAAGTTTTGAAATTGCATAAAACCAAGATATGTTGCTTTTTGATGCGCGGGTGCAATCATTTCGACTATAGCACTCGTCATTGGGAAAACAAAAATTTCACCAAGTGAGAACACAACCATACCGACAATAAAAAGTGTCCAATTATCAGCGAAGTGGAAGATTAACATACCAAGTGCTAATAGTCCGCCCCCGAAAATAAGACTTGTTTTGATTGCTACTTTTTCGCTTAAAATGCCGAGTGGCAATTGAAGAATTACGATTGTTGCAGCATTAATCACAATTAGAACTGAATATAATGCTACTCCGTCTGCCATAGTTAAATTAAGCAATTGTGGCATTGTTGCCTCTGTTTGCATATATACGAAATTGCAAATAACACTCGCAATAATGAGCAACATAAGTGTGCTATCTTGTAAAAGAACACGCATCAAGTCGCCAATATCTTGCGTAACATTGACCGTATTCTGCTCCTCTATACGTCGTAAAGTGATGACTAAGAAAATCGCATACAATAAGTACATCGTTGCAGTAATAAGGAATGGAAAACTTATTGATGATGCTTTTGAAATGACAATACCGAGCAAAAGGCCGATCACAGCTGATAAATTGATGGCAGTATATCGAATTGAAAATAGGCGACGACGCCTATCTTCGTCAGTATAGTCAATCATCAAAGCTTGTGAAGCTGGTTCAAAAAATGCACGACAGATACCGTTGAGAGCATTGCATAGAACGAATATCCAAACAGAGTTTGCGAATGCAAAGCCATAAAAGACTATACTCCAACAGAACATCGATATGATGATAATTTTTTTTCGGCCAAACCGGTCAGTAAAGAAACCACCGAAGAAGCCACCAAATGTCGCAGTCAATTGTGAAATACCGACTGCTAAACCAATCATAATTGGTGAGGCATGTAAATCATTTTGTAAATAAAGTGCTAAAAATGGTATCGTCATAAAGCTAGCTGTGCGGGCGAAGGTCGTACCACCGAGCAGCTGCCAGACGAGGGGGTGAAAATAATCCATAATAAAAACCTCCTGTATTAACATGCGTTTGCTTATGCTAGTATGAAGTGTGGAGTTAGTCTATAGTCAAGAGGAGTTTTTAACTTGGAGAGAAAAAACCTTAAAACCTTAAGTACAGGAGAATTTGCTAGTTATTTTGGGGTGAAAAAAGACACCTTGTTTTATTATGATAGAATCAATCTTTTTAAACCTGCCGGTAAACTTCCCAATGGTTATCGATATTATACCTACGATCAAATTAATACATTCTCAACACTCCAATCTCTTCGGAAAGTGGGAGTTTCGATTGAGGAACTAAAAGAATATCTTAATTCTCCCAACACTTACAAACTTGTTGAAATGGCAAAACAGCAGACAGTTCTGGTGGAAGAAGAAATTGAGAAATTAATTCAAATTCGTCGTTTCTTTAAGGGTATTATTTCAATGGAAGAAGAAAGAAAAAACGTTGAAGTTGGGAAGGTTTATATCCAAAAGACACAGAAAAAATCTATTTTCTTAAGCGATGTAAATTCGAAAAATAGCATGACCGATTTCGATTGGGTAAAACATTTTAGCAAGCAAATAGGCTTGTTTGTTCCTGCTCCTATTGGATCTGTGATAACAAGAGAGAGCCTGATTCAAGAAAGATATGAGGAGGTAGATCACTTATTTTGTTATAGTGATTTAGAAACAGGTCAATCAAAACCAGGAGGAATTTATGTCATATATTATCACCAAGGATCTTATAAAGATATTGAATCCGCATACCACAATATCACGGAATTTATCAAATCAGAGGGCTATGTTATTGAAGGAAATGCCTATGAAGATTACTTCTACAATCCATTAAGAACTAATAATAAGGAGGAATATCTTACTAAAATTAGTATACAGGTAACAAAGTGTTTAAAGAGTTAAAGCTATAATGTTATCTTTGTTTAGTAAAAATTAAAAATAGGAAAAACAATTGCAGCGAGTACTTTTAAAAAAAGTGATAAAAAGAGAATCGAACTTTATGTTTAGTAGGGCATACCCCATCATCAAGTTGAAATTTTAAAATACCCCCAAAACGAGAAAATTGTACGTTTTAATCTGGAGACGTCAATTTTCTCATTTTCGGGTATTTGCTTTTCTTAGCTTGATGGTGATGTGGCGGTACCCCGAATAGAGTAAACATCAAGTAACTCTAAAATATACAATAAAAATAGTAGGTGGGGAATATTTGACGCTTACACGAAAAGCATTTTCCCTATCGCCATCAAGTTAAAAAACTAATTATCCCACAAAACAAAAAATCGAGTTGAATTCACATAAATAACTGTAGAGAGATAAAAATTTGGTTCTGGGGGTACTATAAAATATTAGCTTGATGGGCATGGGGTAGCACCAACTAAACGCGAATTTCGTACGCTAAGCAATTTTTCACATAGAAAAAGCCGATTTTCTGTACGCTAAGGGATAATCGGCTTTTTACTGTTAATTTGTTTGTAGTGGTCGAAGAAATTCTAAAGGTGCAATTTCTTTCTTATTAAATCGGTATTCTCCTAGGAAATTAATATGTTTCCATCCTAATGGAGAAATATGTTTTAATAGCTCTTCATTAAATTTTTCTTTTTTCTTCAA
This sequence comes from Bacillus sp. RC252, assembly GCF_044909215.1. Taxonomy (NCBI): domain Bacteria; kingdom Bacillati; phylum Bacillota; class Bacilli; order Caryophanales; family Bacillaceae; genus Bacillus; species Bacillus sp. RC252. The sequence continues at coordinate 28,917 of NZ_JBIYDV010000033.1, forward strand.
AACTTTTATTGCTTCACTTAAATAGGGGTACGGAAACGATTCTGGGTATGAGGGGTCATTCTGGAAAAAAATTCAATAATAAAAGTCGTAGGAACTATTACCTACGACTTTTTACTATTTAAAATTTCATTAATCTGGACAAATATCTAAAACATCATGAAAAAGAGCATATTCTACAGTCACCTGAGGGCCAAAGAAAGTTACACCCTCTGGAAATTTGAAATCCATAACAACCTCATTTACTTCTGCATAGGATAGTTCTGTATAATTTTTCGATGTTAAAGATTGAATGACTTGTTGTTCGAATTCCAATTGTTGAATCGTATAGGCCTGTGTGCTATCTCCATCTAAAGTGGACATGAGTGACGTATCATCAGGACAGTCAACTGAAAATTCATGTTGTAAGTAAAACACGGGCACCAATTTTGAAATTAATAAAGTACTGCTGTATTTTACTTGTAAATTATCTTTTTTATAAGGTTCAAATTTGAATATAATTTTTTCCGCTGGCCAAATATCATCATTGTAGAAAGGTGTTGTTTGAATGCGTGCATTATTAATAAATACAGTTAATTCTTTTGGTAATTCAATTCTTTTTTCGCACCTAAATAAATATTCATTTGCGTCACCATTTATATAAAAACGTTGTATTGTTTTTTTTACTAATTCTTTCATAAATAAATCCTTTCTTAACCCATTCTCAAATCATGTCCCCCAGATTTATCTGCAGGTTTTGTTGAGTTTAAATTGAAATCTACTTCCCCCTGGTGTTTTCCATTCTTATTAAGTACTTCAAATCTTCCATGTTGTGTATCTAATGTAGCTTTGGAATAAAGATTGATTAAAAAATCCCCTTCAACCTTTATTTATCAGCAAATGCAAAAACTCCATTTTGAAAAAAGATTGATCAAAATGGAGTTAATCTTTCTAACTGAGTATTAGATTTTATAAAAAAGTTTGATCAATTAAATGAGCCTTATTCAACTAAAGCCTCTGTTAGCTCAATAACAATGCCTAAACTTTATTATTCGATTCCTTAAGCTTTCTCTCCCCCATTTTATGATAAAGAGACATGATAGCCCAAATAGCAGTTGGAAGTGCTATTGCTCCAATGATCATAGACGCAAGAATGTTAATTGCACTGCCATCGACATACAACAATATAAAAACAGCTATTAAGAAGATAAGGACTGATATAGTTTTCAAAAGATTAACTAATCCGTTTTTTTCTTTTACCTTCCATTTGTTATTGTATGTTGCGATTACAGTCATAGCTGTTGGAATGGCAATGATTGTGAAAATAACTGCTATTGTAAATAGTATTGATTGTAATGTACCTGAGCTTATTATTGCCACAACCCATGCGAGTACTGTTATTAAAACGAACGGAATGGCAAAATAATTCATAGAACGGGCTGAATTTTCATACTTTTCAACGGATGTGTCACGGTCACTATAAATCGGTTTTGTATTAGGTTGTGCTCGAAATAAATGAATATCTCCTTCTGAGGCAATATGCGACCATCCAGAAGATGAAAAAAAGTCAAAGTATTCTTCTTCTTCATCCTCTTTTAATGAACGATAATCTACACTGTAGATATAATCTGAGCTTTCCCCTTTTTTTAGCGTATATCCCATAAACTTAAAATCACTGACATGCCATCCCTTCAAAGAAAATCGTCGTAATTTTTCCATATCCTTATCCTCAGAAAAAGCTAAACCACCTGACAAAATATACTTTGTTTGTCTCATTCTTCACCCTCCTTCAATCCAGTTTCTGCTAATTTAATCATCAGTTTTCTTATCTTCACATCTTCTTCTAATACTTCTCTGCCCTTGTCAGTAAGCAGATATGTTTTACGCCTTGAATCCGACCCATCATACAAATAAATCCACTCTTGTTTTAATAACTTTTTTATAATCGTGTACATTGAAGCAGGTCCTATAGTAATTGCACCATTTGTTGTTTCTTCAATTAAGCTCATAATTGCGTAACCATGCCTTGGTTTAATTAAAGCAGCCATAATATAAAACATTGAATCCGTTAATTGCTCCGTTTTCTTCAATCCATCACCTTCTATATCCTTTTAAGATATATCATAATGTGATACATCTATCTAAGAACAATATATCATGATGTGATATATGTGTCTAGAGTTATATCATAATTTGATATTTGTCCTTTATAATCAAAAAAGAACCCTTACAATGGGCTCTTCGTTAAATTTTCAAATACATGATGTTCTTTTCCATTATCCTTCTATAACTAAACTGCTTCGTTAGTTTAAGTACAGTTTTTTACAAGATAAACATCAATTTTAACATAAATGTCCAATAAAAAAATCATCTCAAAGAATAACTCAAGAGATAATTTTTATCAAACTTTATTTCAAATTATCAATCTTTATTTTAAACGATCAATCTTTTTTACAAAGTTACACCGGAAGCATGTTTCTATGCCGTTACACCTATTATAAGGAGGTGATTAACGAAAACTTAGTAGTAGATTGTTGTAAGAAATATACACTCTTTTTAGGAAAATATAATAAAAAATGGAGGATTTATCATGAATGAATATCAATTAATTAGTGACTACAAGCAAAATGAAAAATATAAGGAAAGCTTTAATGACCTTGCAAAACATGTATTTGAATTGGATTTTAAAGGATGGTATGACAGGGGCTGTTGGAATGATAACTATATTTGCTATTCTTATGTGGATGGAGATAAAGTCATCGCAAATACATCTATTAATAAAATGAATGTAATCTCTAACGGTAAGGAATATAAAGCAATTCAATTGGGTACAGTGATGACACATCCGGATTATAGACATCAAGGTTTAGCGACTAAATTAATGAATCATATCATTAAAAAATACGAGAAGGATTATGATTTTATATACTTATTCGCGAATGATACGGTGTTAGAAATTTATCCTAAATTTGGTTTTGAAAAGGTGCAAGAAAGTAGCTTCAGCTTGAAGGTTTCAAATATGATACGTCAAATAGACAAAAAGTACGATTTACGAAAGTTAGATGTTAATAATCAGGCTGATTTTGAGCTGATGAAGGAATATGCAGCCGAAAGAATTCCGGTGTCTTCTAGATTAGGTGTGAAAAATAGTAACATTATTCACTTTAATATGTTAATTATTTTTTGTTGTCTTGTTAGTTAAAGGGGTACTTAGTACAAAAAATAACCGTAGATAGTAGCACGAACACTGTTCTTGTTATAATTATTTTTTTTCAGAACGTCTATAATCCTCTTTTAAAAAATATATGTAAATATAATAAAAAACGAATGATTAATAGAAATATTCTACGCCACTCGTTTTTTATCGGACTTCTTTTTACTGTACTTTTATTTTCTTTATGAGTTATTAGAAAAATAATTGTCTATATAAGTCTTTATTTTTTCAAAATCCTTTTCCATAAATAAGATTGCTGGTACTTCAATTATTGGAAGATTATTTTCATTATCAAAAGGTGGACACGGTTTGGGAACTACCAAATAGTCAACTGAGTTTTTATCCCTAATATAATTAATTGAAACATCATAATACTTAGAAAAATATTCCTTCAAATCATCCTGATTCCTTAAAAATGGTAGAGAAAATATTGAACCATAATTTATACCAGCGTCGACAATTAATACAAAGCATATTTTTTTCATGATACACCCTCCTCGTATAATAAGTTTTAAGTTAATAACTGTTCCTTGAAAATTAAATAGTTTTTATCTTCAAGAGCTACATCAAAAAAATGATGTATGGGTAAAATTTAGTCTTGGATACTGGGGGATTTCCCTAGATAATGGAAGTATGGAAATGGATCCATCGGGAATATGCTTACTCCTCCTGTAGTTCGACCACGTTAAAAGACTGTGACCCAGACCAAAATGCACTGCATACGCACAAGCTGTATCGGTTTCCTTCACTTACCTCTCATAGTGGTGGGAGGTAAGTGAAGGAAATCATTGAATACTCATACGCGAGGTTGTGGCTATGTTTTGGACTCTAGGGAGATCCCACAGTATCCAAGCTCATTCCAAATACTATTCAAAGAAAGGAGGTCCTTTCCATGAGATTATTCGTAGCTATTGATGTAAGCTCTGAAAAACTTGATGTATGTTTTCTTGACAGTCATGACACTGTTTTGAAAGAAATTTGTCTTTCAAACGATGTGAATGGTGCCAACGCCATTAAGGAGGATGTTCTCCATTTTCACCAGTTGTACAACTATGAAAAAATTGTCATTGGCATGGAATCTACTTCCGTCTATAGTTTCCATCCTTCCATGTTCCTAACGGAAGATAAGGATTTGAGGGCTTTAGACGTGGAAGTGGTCGTACAAAATCCAAAAGCCATCCATCGGTATAAAAAACTCTTTGAAGAAGATAAGACCGATAAAATAGATGCTTTCCGTATTGCCGATTTTTTACGAATCGGGCGGTATAATAAGTTTCTTATCAAGGAGGAAAAATACGTTGCCCTTCAACGTTTAACACGATCTAGATATCAACTCGTTCACCAGCAAACAGAATGTAAGCAACACTTTCTGGAGAACCTTTACTACAAATGTAATACGTTATCGAAAGAGTTAAATACCTCTGTTTTTGGTGCGACGATGATGGAAATACTCTCAGATTCCCTTTCGTTGGATGAAATCGCAGAAATGGATCTAGAAGCACTCGCTACTCTTCTTCAGAAAAAGGGGAAAGGACGCTTTAGCGACCCGGAAGATTTAGCGAAAACCATCAAGAAAGCCATACGTGACTCCTACCGACTAGGTAAGGTCGTTCAAGACTCTGTGGACGTTGTATTAGCCACTTATGCACGATTGATTCAAACATTGAAAAAACAAATCAAAGAGATAGAAAAAAGCATTACTGCTTTATTCGAAGCCATTCCAGAAGCGAGATATTTAACAAGTGTTCCAGGCATTGGAGTCGTATACGCCGCGGGAATCATTGCGGAAGTTGGACAAATTGAACGCTTTGAGAACGAAGCACAATTGGCCAAATACACCGGTCTTTACTGGAAAAAATCGCAATCTGGAAACTTTGAATCGGAACGAACACCCATGACACGAACGGGAAACCAGTATCTTCGTTATTACATGGTTGAAGCTGCCAACTCTGTACAACTTCGTGAAGCTACTTACCGTGCTTATTATTTAAAGAAATATGATGAAGTTCCGAAATACAAACATAAAAGAGCCCTTGTCTTAACAGCGAGAAAACTAGTGCGTCTGGTGGATGTGCTACTACGCAACCACCAACTCTACATGCCATAAAGGAGCGTGTAAATCAAGAGCTAACTACTGCTTTTGATATCCTTTCAAGGCGGCTTTAGGGAAATGAACAAACATTCATGTTTCCCACCTAAAAATACGAACTAACGTTCTGTGTATTCCTAAGGTTTAGTTTCCTGCGCTCTTTTTTAGAAATTCTTCTCTAGTTTTTATCAATCATATACTTGACTTAATACCACAAGTCTTATTTAACTTTATGTAACCGTTACAATTTATATTGTAACAATAAATTTGCGAAAAAAACATTGAGTTTAAGATAATTTATTTAAAAAATATAGCTTATGGGGTAGCGTCACATCGCTATCAAGCTAACAAAATAAAATCCCCCCTAAAATGAAAAAATACGCTATTCTTTCTGTAGAATCATAGGAAAGGATGGCGTTTTTGTAT
>NZ_JBIYDV010000034.1:0-33082 GCF_044909215.1 Bacillus sp. RC252
ACAAAAACGCCATCCTTTCCTATGATTCTACAGAAAGAATAGCGTATTTTTTCATTTTAGGGGGGATTTTATTTTGTTAGCTTGATAGCGATGTGGCGGTACCCCTATAAGCAAAAGTGTTTCTTCATTAATGATTTTCTTACTAATTAAAAACTAATAACTTGTGATGAATCTCTGATTTTTCTTTTCAAGAATATGAATTTATATCATTGGATTGGAGATAACCTAAATAACTAGCTGAGCAAAAAGCCAATTTCCTTAGCGTACAGGAAATTGGCTTTTTGTTTAACGTGAGGTAGTTATTTTCAGCTGAAAAATCAATGATGGAAATAAAATCCAGTCTTTGACCCATTTTTACACGTATCTCGGCTGAACCCCAAATACGCGAAGGTTGGGAAATTAGTAAATCATAGATAAAAACGTCCTATATTTTAATAGGACGTTTTTTCTTCTATAAATAATGTATTTGAGATGTATTGTACTCATAACTATAAATGTTTTTTAATTATGGACATTATACAAGTCGACCAATTCTCCAATATCTAAAAAGGACGGTTTAACTACTTACTTATATCTATCTATAATTAAATAAACCTACTTCTCCTCATACCATGGGTTTAAATGAATTAGTACTTCATATATTTCTGGGTTCTGATTTATAATAGTAGTTTTTATATCCCTACAAATATCATGTCCATGCTGGATGCTTAAATGTGCCGGGACACTAATTCTAATATCAATTAATACATAGTGACCATGATCACGTGCGCGCATTCTATCAATTCTTTTTACAAAAGGATGGGCCTGAATTATTCTCTTATATTCACTACATTTCTCGGTATGAATACCACCTTCCATTAATATATATATTGATTCTTTCCCCATACTAATCGCTAACTTTAATACGAAAAAGGAAACGATAATACCGGCTAAAGGATCCCCAGATGCTGCATATGGAATGGAATAGATATTGTTTATCAAAGCAATACCAATTCCAATTACAGCTGCAATTGAGGCATAAACATCAGCAAGATGATCATAAGCAGTTGCTATAAGCCCTTTGCTGCTTGTTTTTCGACCAATTCGTATTGTGTATACATATAAAATTTTCTTCCATATTAATGAAATAATCGCTGCTATAAAAGCAATTATATGGGGTTCTGTCGCTGGTTCAAATAATGACTTTATTGATTCATAAGCCATAAATAAAGCCGCTAAAATTAAAATCACAGCTACAATTCCTGATGATATAACTTCTGCTTTACCATGTCCATAAGGATGATCTTCATCAGCTGGCTGGTTTGAAATTTTCATTGATCCCAATGAGGCTACGGATGCTACAACATCGGCAGCATTATGAATCCCGTCGGCTAATAATACCTGACTTTTGAAAAGTAAACCGACTATAATTTTGATGAGAGTCAGAAATATATTGCTAATTACACTAATCCATGCTGCCAATAAGGACGTTTTTTGGTTAGCATTCATAGTTATCCCCACCTTAACTTTACTCTTGTTTCAAAATATTATTGTTTAATTCAATTGTGTAGTTATAAGTCTATGTCTCATCATTTTAATTTCTTTCATACATTACCCAATAATAAGTGTGTGGGTCTATACAAACATTTTCTCCCATCAGTAAAGGTTTAAAGCATAACTTACTTTGTTCTTTTATCCTTATTTGTTATGAAGTGTAAAAAGAGTGACACAAAATGCCATGCTTTTATTATTCCTTTTACGTTTAGTATTGGAGTTACTTTAACATCCTTAAAATAGTAATTATGATTGAATAAAAAGACGAGAGTTGGAAATTAGGAAATCATAGAAAAAACGATCTATAAGATGTAATACTGAACCTAAAATAATTAAAGATAAATAAGATATACTACACGACGACGCATGTTGTTTAACAATGTAGTTTTAGGGTGTATTATCCCTTTGCTTGATACACCTATTGTTTATGTTTTTTATCACCCTTTTATCATTACAAACATCAAAGCGACTAATGTGTTGCTTTGATGTTTGATGAAATGTTTTCAGGTATGATTACTAATTCATTCTGCGCATTAATCTTTACTCATCTGATCACAACAATTATTTTTACAGGTTGTCCATTTCACATAGCTGTAGCAAATACTATAAGATTAAAAGCATATAATTGAATATGAGTGTAAACTGTATACATTATTTATCCTTCTTTTAACTTCTTGGAGATTTTCCATATAATTGAGTATCTCTTTACGCTTTTCTTTAATTACACTCTTTGTATGTTAGTTTTTAAACTTTAATTAATCCTTCATTTATTTAAGAATTCATAAATCAGTTGAAATATTTGCATCAAATTCATCTGATTTTTTAGTATCTATTTTTTTCCCATCTATTGTCATCTTTATTTTTTGTTTTTGGTTTGCTGTTACCACCCAAGTATTTGGTAAATAACGATCTTCATGTGATAATGTAGAAGGTGAATTTATAACCTTTCCTCCTAAATATAGCGTAGCAGAAGAACCTCCATCCATTGCCATTGCATTTATTGCTCCTTTTTCATATAGAATATCTTGACACTCTTTTAACGTGGCTCCTATGCTATGTGTTTGTCTACCATCTATCACTAGAAACATTATTGTGCCATCTTCTTTTTGAGCCATAATACTTCGTGGAGCAGAACCCCAACCACCGTCTCCTTCTGTGATCATTTTTTCTCCATTTACAATTAACTGTGGCATAAATCCTGCTGCTGAAACGACTTGTTTATCCAAAAGTTGTTGGGTAGAATAATTTCCTGTTATCATTTGTCCAAACTTTGTTAAACCGGTAATAATTGTAGGGGTATTTTTATCTATATTTGTATCAATAGCTTTTCCATTTTCTATTACTATTCCAGTTGCAACATTTCCTCCACCTCTTCCTGTCTCATCAGCAAATCCACTTGCATTCACAGCAACAAGTGCATGATTACGTTTTGCCATTACACTAATTTTTTCTCCCCTGTTAGCTCCTTGTGTTCCTTGATGGCTAACAAGTTTAACATTGAAGGGATTGCTAATGGTAATTAACTTTCCTTCGAAAAGAAAACGACTATCTTTATTACTTTTAATTGTTTCTACATCAATTTCTAATGGCTGATTTTTTAATTCTTCTAATCTTTTTCCTGCTATTTTTTTATAAATAGCCTCATCACTATTTGACCATTTTGGATGATTAATTCTATCTTGCAGTTTATCTAGTTCCTTTTGGGATAGGAATGTATATTTCGCATATTGTGGATGCTGAGAAGTTAGTATACTCCCAGCAATTGTTACACGAAGATCTCGGCCATAGTTAGTACCAAATAATATTCCTATGCCAATAAGCATGAAAATAGAAAAAAGAAGCAAAATTCGTTTGAAGATTTTTCTTAGATGTTTCATAGGTTTCTCCTCCGGCATTAATTACATTCAATGAATCCTTTAAGATATTATTTTCCTAAAGACAAAAGTGTTTGTTTCCCTCATTCCCGAGTTCCCCACTATGTCTTTGCAAGCAAAGCAAAATACTTATTCTACATTTCGTATTTATTTCAGTGTATATTTACAAATTTAATAACGTTTTTGCAACCATGAAATAAATTACTAATCCTGTTCCGTCAACAAATGTTGTAATAAATGGACCAGAAACGACTGCAGGATCTAATTTTAATTTTCTCAGAATCAAGGGTAAAACAGCTGCAACAATAGAGGCCCAAATAACAATAAATAATAAAGTGATTGCTACAACTTGTGCAACTTCTGTTCCAACTCCTAGCATATAAGCACGAGTGAGCCCAGCTACCCCAAGTGCAAGTCCGAGAAGCATGCCAATTGCAAGTTCCTTTTTCATTACACGGAAAATGTCTTTAAATTTCACCTCTCCAATACCGATTGCACGAGTAATTGTTGCTACAACCTGTGTTCCTGTATTTCCTCCAGTACCTACTAATAACGGTACAAAGAAAGCTAAGGCAACTACTGTTTCAATTTCGTCTTCAAAATACTTTAGTACTGTACCTGTATATGCTTCAGCAACAAAAAGAAGCAATAACCATGGTAGACGTTTGAAGAAAATGCTCCAAATACTAGATTCAAAGTAAGATTGATTTAACGGTTCACTTCCGCCTAACTTTTGGATATCTTCTGTAGCTTCTGCTTCCATAACATTCATTACGTCATCAAATGTTATAATACCAATCATTTCATTTTTCGCTGTTGTTACGGGTAATGCTGCTAAATTATAATTCAGTAGCTTTTTTACAACTTCTTGCTGATCAACTTCAGCGTGTACTGAAATTACCTCTTGAATCATGATAGTAGATAATATCTCTTCATCTGCTGCTAGTAATAACTCATGTATGGAAACGATTCCCTTAAGATAACCATGACTATCAAGAACATAGATATAAGATATTGATTCTACATTTTCAGAATGTTCCCTAATGTACTTCAATGTCATTTTTACTGACCAATTCCCTCTAACTGCAACAAAATCACTTGTGACAAGACTTCCTGCCGTTTCAGGTTTGAAAGCCATTAATTTTTTTACATTATGTTTTGTAATTTTATTTAAATACGCCATTAATTTAGCTTGTTTTTCCGGATGAACCGCTAGAAGTAGATCTACTGTTTCATCAATCGGTTGTAAATCTAGTAACTTTTTAGCTTTGTTTTCAGATAAGTGAATTAAGATATTATATTTTTCTTCTGTACTCAAATGTTGAAGGATTTTTGAGCTTTTTAATACAGGAATCTTATCTAGTAATATGACTTGATCTTCAATTGAAAACCGTTTTACTTCTTGCGCAACATCATACGACGGATGACGTAAAACTTTCTCTGCATCCAAATTATTTTGGGTTACAAGTAATTCATTTAATAATTTCTTCATGTTAACTCCTCCTTATATTGCTAAGGGAGACTCTAGAGTTTCATGAGTGGTTTTGTGTTATTTTATCTGTCTAAAATTTTTATTAGAGCATTAATAGTTACATTGCAATCAATTTATTATTTAGAACTACCTCCTTTTTGAATATAGACAAGATAAAAATAAATAACATTAAACAAAAAAACCTTTACTCAAAAAGGAGTAAAGGTTTTTTACAATACAAATAAATGATTATTAAGACAGCTCTGCAAAAATCCCAGAGGTGCCTTTCTATCAAATCGTATACCACTCCCTCGTTGAGTTTTAGCACTGTATAGCATAGGTTTTTATAACCAGCTACATTAAAAAGGGCCTTAATCCGACCGTTCCTGTTGACCCATTGGCGTCTCTCGACATTTTTGGGCAGCAGCGTTTCTCTATACAGGAGCCTCACCTAACAAAGATTATTGAATTACTTCAAAATTTAAACCAGAATTTAATATTTGTCAACTAACTTTCGATTCGATTTATAATACATTCTTTTTTAGAGAAATGTAATTCAATTCTATTGTAAATTTGAAATTCAACTTAAAAGATATAAAATTTAAATACAATTAGTTCGAAGAAACGTTATAAAATATATGAAATTTCGTATAGGAAACTTATTGTTTATGATCAATTTGTAACTTTATAGCAGGAGTTGAATCATTAGTCATACCGTACTTCAAAAGAACATTCTTCAAAAATCTTATTTTATGATTAAAATCTTCTTTACTGTTTATCAAATTTATATGGTTAAACTACTCAATCAAATTATACACTACAGGCTGAAAATATGTATCTATACGAGATGATTAAATACATTTCCTCCTATTATTTCTCAAAATTCATAAAACAGTAAAAAATATAAAATTAGCAATATGCTTACTTGACAAGCAAAAAAAAAATATTTATGCTGGCTACACGAAACAAATACATAAAATTTATATTGCTAAACCTGTTAGGTGAGGCTCCTATACAAACACAGGCTATTGCCCAAAAATGTCGAAAGACGCCAATGGGTAGAACAGGAATTGTCGGATTAAGGCTCTTCTTAAGATAGCTAAGTAATCAATTTCCATTACTTTACGTTGTATAGTGCCAAAGCTCTACTAGGGGGAGGAAAGCTTTATTTAGTCATGCCAATTTAAATCCCCCCTAGTATGTAACTAGGGGGGATTTTTGCGTAAGAAAACTGGGTGTAAGCGATAGAATCTTTCAAAACAAAAATACTATTTAGTAGTTGATGAGAACAAGTTTCTACTCATTAGCAAATGTAATATTAAGTGTTAATGTAAATCAGGAGGATATTAAAATGAAAAAAATATTAAAACTCGATTATCTATTGCTCCTCCCTCTATTCATAACATGTACTTTAGGTATTATCATGATGTATAGCGCGAGCTCCATTGTTGCTGTTCAACATTACGGTTATAACAGTAGGCATTTTGTTGATTCTCAATTAACAAAGCTATTTTTAGGAACAATAGGGTTAATAGTTTGTGCTATTCTCCCATATGAAATATGGAAAAAACGAATAGTCTCTATCTGTATTATGGTTGGGGGAATTTTTTTATTAATTATGGTTTTGTGGAAAGGAAAAGTGGTAAATAATGCTCAATCATGGATCTTTGGAATACAGCCAGCTGAATTTCTTAAATTAGGAACAATACTTGTAACAGCCCGTTTTTTTGCATTACGACAAGAACAAGCTAAAAAGATTTGGAGTGGTAGCGGAAAACTTTTATTTTTTTTAGCTGCAATTTTTTTTCTAATCTATAAACAGCCAAACTTAGGATCTGCACTTTTAATATTAGGTATAGGTTTTAGCATATTTCTTTGCTCTGGAATAAATGTAAATCTATTAATTAAAAGAATTATAATCAGTTCTATTTTTTGGTTACCTTTTTTATACTTTTTAATTCAATTTAGCTTGTCAGAAGTTCAAAAGACACGTATTACTACAATTCTCAATCCCTTTGTTGATGCGCAAGGAAAAGGATATCAGCTTGTAAATTCTTTTATTGCCATTGGCTCTGGAGGAATTACTGGACGTGGATTCGGAAATAGCATTCAAAAAACCGGTTATCTTCCAGAACCACATACTGATTTTATAATGGCAATAGTTTCTGAAGAACTAGGGTTTATTGGTGTATTTATTGTATTGGCAGGGGTTTTAACTATCGTTCTTCGTTCCTTAAAAATTGCACAACTATGTGTAGATCCATTCGGAAGTTTTATAGCAATTGGTATAGGATGTATGATTGGTATGCAATCCATTGTAAATTTAGGTGGTATTACGGGACTATTCCCTCTTACTGGTACCCCATTTCCATTTGTTAGTTTTGGTGGAAGTTCTTTAATGGTCAATTTAATAGCAATAGGAATATTGCTTAATATTTCAATTTTCAATAAAATTAGGTTTAATAATTACAATATGTAATTTTTTATATAATTCTATTTTTTGGAGATTATAAAATTTAACCTCATTGAGCAATCTATGTTCAAATAATTTCTAATTAGATTTTTAACTGTATGAATATTAATTTTAATACCATAAAAGGCAGGAGCTTTTGGTGAAAACTTATTAAATGATTGTTTAATCGATGTATGTGTCTTTTCATTATATGTATTATTCATCTCAATCACATACCCTTCACCTAAAATGATTAGAAATATATTGACTTGTTATTTTTCTTATATTGAATTTCATTGGACCACTTTTGTATTGTCGTATCGCCTATAAAAAAAAGAAAACTTAATTAAGTTTTCTTTTTTTTATGTTATTCCAAATCCGATTAGTTTTCATAAAATATCTTATGTTTCCGCTGGAACGGATAAGTTTTAATTTCATCTGTATCTAAATTTTCATGAAATAAATGAATAGCTATAATTTGCCTACAATCATAGGTATGGTAATAATATGTACCAGACTCCATACACATTGCGCTTGTATAAATGGTATTATCTAATGTACCTTCTTCCGTTATTACTCCACCTTTTGGAACCTCACAATTTGATAAGATATGAAAAATGGCCGATATGCCCTCTTCTTCGTTATCTATACCTTGAATATTTTGTTTGCCATACGCTGCCCGAACAAACCTTGATGGTGGGGTGAAATCCCCAGGGAGCCCCATCGAACCAGAACCTTGTCCAAAAGCACTTAATAGTACATCCCCCCATTGTGTTGGCGCATATGGCTGCGATTTAAGACCGATATATTGTCTTAAATTTTGTAGATGCCAGTTAAACTCAGGACTATTGGTCATTACCCCAAGAGGATTATCATATATTTTTAGTCCTTCAGTTGTCGGCTCTAGTACAATACAATCTCCCCATTTATCCGCTAAAATCCAATGTAGCGGTGGAGTAACCCCTAAAACAGGTAATGGTACATCCAAAAAGGAAATACTATCTACAGAGTTCTTTAATTCTTCGACAGAATTGAATTGTGTGAGACTCCATGCCACAAAATCAAATGGAGCCAGATTCGTTTGATTTTCATCTATACTGTTACTATAACTTGCGAATCCTGGAAAATAGAGTGTTGCACATGTCATACCTGATTCATTTACTCCGTCCGCCAGGATGATCCTTCCTTGATGGTTAATCCCCATCCCTACAACAGCTTGTTTCGCCTCGATGGTTTCACCAGTTATATTGTTCCATTGATAACTTCGAGGAACTATTATTACTTCTTGATTGAAATCTAATGTAAAATCCATCGTTCTTGCAAAAAGATGCTGACCGCTTTTGGTCTGTAATGTCAAACTGGTACACATAAAGAACACCCCTTTATTTAGTTTCTTTGAACAAAAACCATTTAATTTCTATTCTTAAGTTAATAGGCATGTATCGTGACCTCTATTAAAAAATATGGTTGCTAATTTTATTTCGATCTTCCTTGCACCCAAGCAGCAATATCATTTATAACATACTCAGGGATATTAGCAGGACTATAATATTCATCCGGTTTACTTAACTCCCCATCTCCTTCTGTAAAGAAGTGATTTAACTTTGGATATAGTCGATAATCAACGTTATCTCGCTCTTTTAATTGTTCTTTCCAAAGAGGAATTTCGATTTTTGATTGAACTTGATAGTCTCTTTCTCCTTGAATAATAAGAAGCGGTGTCTTTTGTTCTTTTGACATTTCTGCTGCTTTAATTTTACGAATAGAATCCCAAAATACTGCTGATCCTAAATAAAAATCTTTTGGAGGATTCTGACTAGAGAAATTGGGATCATTTAATAATTCAAATTGCGATTTGTAAAATTTATATTCATCCGGTTTCATTGCTCCAACGGAAAAAAGATACTCAAATTGATCTAAAACAACATCTTGGATCGTACGGGCTGGTCCTCCCATCACGATTGCCCCAGCAATATTTTGATTTTGGTCTTTTTCAATCATTTTCGGAAGCATCATTCCACCTTGACTATGACCAAGAATATAAATTTGATTCTTATCTATCATAGGTTCATTTTGAAGAAAATGAGTCACAAGAAGAGCATCATCTGTTGTCTCTTTATCAACTGTATAAAAAGGACTGGACTGTGTTTTCAATCCATGTTCATAAGTTCGTTTATTATAGCGAAGGACAGCAATTCCTTTCGAGGCAAGACCTTCAGCCAAATCGCGAAATGGTTTTAAAGCAAACGCTGTTTCATCCTGATCGGTTGCTCCAGATCCTTGCACAAGAATAACTGCTGGGAAAGGACCCTTTCCCTTCGGAACAGACAATGTTCCTGGTAATGGAAACGCACCACTTCCAACTACTACTTCTTTATCAATGAATGATTCAGGCTTACTATATGATGGACGCTCTGCAACAGGACTATACGACATGCTAAGTTGAAAATCATCTATTTTTCCAGATGGATCTAGTCTAATTAGTAAAGGTACTGTAAATTGTTCAAAGGCTAATTTAATCTCTACATTTGTATGAACGGAATTTGTCTCTTTTTGTGTTACCTCTCCAATTCCCATAAAAGTACCTGCTTGTAATTGCACAGGGAGTCCCTTCCAATAGCTCTTCAGCCATTCTTCGGATATTATTTTCTGTAATGATCGAGAAGTTAAATCAATTGCAGATTTATAATCTTCTGTATCCAGATAACGGATAAATGAAAGGGTAGTAGCTATAACAGGGTTTTCATCGTCAGTATTGCCTATTTTTTTTATATTTGTGTTTGTTTCCTTTAATGTCGAAATAAATTGGTGATAGAATGGATTTTTATATGTACCAGGATATAAGCTTGATTTCAATACATCCATATTCCGTCCCTCATACAAACTTGAAGAACTCGCGAAATTTTTAGGTGAAATTACTTCCTCCGCATATGAAACTGAAGGAATAGTTATTGCACAAATGGCACTGACAAGTAATAACTTATTCCCTATTTTCTTTTTCGTGCTCATATTTATTAATTCTCCCTTCAAAATTAAGATTTTTTAATACAGCATGCCATGTTCTATAAGGAAAATTAAAATTATCAAAGAGATTAATATTCTACTTTATGATCCCCCCTAACAGATTAAAAAGCTAATATAAACAAACTTCAATAAAAAATGCCTTCACCCTCTTTTTTTGATTGGATTTTTGAGTGACATGGAAGGACCAAGCTGAATCACATGTAGCTGACATAAGGTATACAGGTACACCGGTATCCAACAGTGAATATAAAATCTCAGTAGCAATGTTCTTTTGAATTTCTTTTTTTCTTGTTATTTGATTAATAAAAAGAGAGCACTCCTCAGTAAGTGCTCTCTCGTAAAAAGTATCAGTAATTCTATTCGTAACCAATCTGCACACCATTCTCACATTCGCAATACGCATTATCTCTAAGGTGTTTTTAATGCGTAATTTCTATTTAATAAAGAAAAACATTTATTAACGAGCATTTTCCAATACTTTTATTAAGTCATTTACATTTTCAATTTTCTGCTGAAATTTATCAAGTCTGGTATGTAGCAATGAAGGATTTTTATCTTCTTTTGAAATAACTTGTTTTAATTCTTGATCTAAATGATCATACGCATCAAAAAAAACATCAAATTCTACACTCACAAGTTCTTCATTTTCACGATAAAATCTTTTTGCTTCTATGCGGGCTATGACAAAAAAACTGACACTTCCCCTACTAGGGGGAGCACCACATGCCCATCAACTTAAGAAATTGGTTGTTCCCCAAAACGAAAAAAATAAGTTGAATTCTCATAAATAACTATAAAATAATAAAATTTTACGTTTTTTGGAGACTTCAAAGTATTAGCTTGATGGACATTAGTACTAACCCTAGAAGGAATGAGTTTTTTGTTTTACAACTGATAATGGGTGCTATGTAAAAGAAGACCAGTACATAACAAAGAAATCTTTATCATATTTTACTATGAATAATTTGTATATTATGTAAAATAAAGAGGTACCCGGAATAAGGTATCTCTTTATTTTTTTAGTATGTTTAAAAATTTTGTATATGGTAGATGTAAAGATGTTAGGTAATTTAATCCATTCAATCTTAGTTTTTTTAGAAGGACTTGGTTATTGGGGAGTTATGCTTGGACTAATGATTGAAATAATCCCAAGTGAAATTGTGCTAGCTTATGCTGGATATTTAGTATCATCGGGAAGTATATCGTTTTTCGGTGCTGTTGTATTCGGTACAATTGGTGGAGTTATAGCACAACTATTTATATACTGGATTGGTCGTTATGGAGGTAGACCAGTACTTGAGCGTTATGGAAAATATATTTTCATTCAAAAAAAGCATATTGATCATGCGGAAGCATGGTTCAATCGTTATGGAACTGGTGTAATATTTACAGCACGTTTCATTCCTTTTGTACGCCATGCTATTTCAATACCTGCAGGTATTGCTAAAATGTCACATGTTAGATTTATTACGCTTACTACACTTGCAATTATTCCTTGGTCGGCATTATTTGTATATTTAGGCTGGAAACTGGGTGAAAAGTGGGAGAATATAAATGAAGTAGCAGGACCCTATATTAAATATTTTGCTATTACTGCAGTGGCTCTTGCTGTGTTCTATTTTGTTGTAAAAAAATTAATGAGAAGACGTGGCTAGTAATTTATTATTAGGGGCCACCATACATTACTATCAACCTAAGATGAATTTATACCCATAATTCATAGAAAGCGTTATTCTTTTTGTAGAAATATACAGAAAGGATGGCGTTTTTTGTATGAATCTATCGATTCAAGATGAGTTTCATTTGTTTGCTGAAGAACTACAGCGATATCTATCTCCACATATTCTTCAACAACTCGCACAAGAGACAGGTTTTGTAAAACGTAAAAGTAAGTATGGCGCACGAGATTTGGCTGCCTTATGTATCTGGATCAGTCAACAGGTAGCAAGCGATTCTCTTACTCGATTATGTAGTCAGCTTTATGCAAATACAGCTACACTTATAAGTCCAGAAGGACTTAATCAACGTTTTAACCGATGTGCTGTTTTATTTCTACAACGTGTATTTTCCCTTTTAATCAAAAGCAAATTAAACGATTCGTCTCAAATCTCAAATCAATACACCTCTTATTTTCAACGTATACGTATTTTAGATGCTACTATTTTTCAAGTACCCAATCATTTAGCTTCTATTTATCCTGGTTCAGGAGGATGTGCACAGACAGCTGGTATTAAGATTCAACTAGAGTATGATTTACATAGTGGGAAATTCCTCAATTTTCAAATGGAACCAGGTAAAAATAATGATAAAACCTTTGGTACAGAATGTTTGGATACCTTACGACCAGGAGATTTATGTATCCGAGATTTAGGATACTTTTCTCTAAAAGATTTAGATCAGATGGATCAACGAGGGGTATTCTATGTTTCACAGTTGAAATTAAATAATAGAGTATATGTGAAAAATGAATCTCCAGAATTCTTTCGGGATGGGACAGTAAAAAAGCAATCTTTATATGCTTTACTTGACCTTGAACATGTCATGCATCAGATAAAACCAGGAGATACTTATGAAATTCAGAATGCCTATGTCGGACAACAAAAATTACCCTCACGGGTTGTAATATATAGACTCACATCAACTCAAGTTCATAAACGTAGGAAACAGCAAACTTATGTTGAAAAGAAAAAAGGGGTTACATACTCTGAAAAAAGTAAACGTTTAACAGAAATCAATGTTTATATTACCAACATCCCATGGGAAATTGTTCCGATGGAACATGTTCACGAGATTTACTCTCTACGTTGGCAAATAGAGATTGTATTTAAAACATGGAAATCTCTTTTTGGTATCAATCATTGTCACAATATTAAGCGAGAGCGTCTAGAATGTCATCTTTATGGACAGTTAATCGCTATTTTTCTTTGTTCCTCCACTATGTTCAAAATGCGACAGCTGTTACTACAGAAAAAACAAAAAGAATTAAGTGAATATAAAGCAATTTATATGATTCAAGATCATCTGTACTTAGTATATGAAGCTATACAACAAGACACTCAAGAAGTATCAAAAATTTTTCTTCGTCTGTTTGACCTCTTACAGAAAAACGGACGGAAATCCCATCGATATGAGAAAAAGACAGTTTTTGATATTTTAGGCGTTGTTTATCAGTGCACTATATCCAATCTAAATAAGAAAATTGCATAACTTTTAAAAATACACCTTATTAAGGTTTATTTGGAATGCGTATTTTTAAAAACAAATAAACAAAATATCAAGCATGTAGGTAACAAGAACGGAAGTTCATGGAATACCCAACCTTAGCTTGATGGGCATGGGGGCGCACCACATCGCTATCAAGCTAAAGATTTATTGCAACCCCCAGAACGAAATTTTTAGACTGTCTTGTAATAAAAAAAGTTGGCTGTCTGTGTGTAACTTCTCAATGATTTATAAAACCCTCCTACGAAACTGCCTCCTATTGTAGAGTTTTTCCTGTATATTGGAAAATTAAATTTGGAATGTACCTAATTTAACCATTTAGTATATAATAGTATCTAGAAAATAAAGGAAAATCAAAAAGTTTGTTTTTAATTATAGCCCTGGATATTTCTCAGTGTGTATTAGTATATTGAGTTTATAAAGGACTAATTAAATTGTAGATAGGGAGAAGATTAAATTGAAAGTGTTTAATAAACAAGTGCTTCGTTTTATTTTAGTGGGATGCACAAATACCCTGAATTATTACATATTCTATCTTTTATTAAGCCAATTAATACGGTTAAATTATTTATCAGCACATATTATTGCTACTGTAATAGGCATAATAGGTTCTTTTTTTCTGAATACGTACTTTACTTACAAAACAAAACCGACTTTAAAGAAATTTTTACAATTCCCATTAACATATGCTGTTAATATTGCAGTTACAACTATCGGCATTTATATTTTAGTTGACTTAGTAGGTTTAAATGAAATAATTTCACCTTTCCTAGCATCACTGACTGCGATACCTTTTACATATTTATTATCGAAAAAAATATTAGTTACGAAAATCGAAAGAATAGTATAGGGAGAAATTTGCATAGGAAGCAACATTTTTATACCTAATGAAACTTGTAATGGATGAAATGGCTGCAGAATTGGAGTGAAATAATAGTGAAGACTGGTCTCTTAGAAACCAGCTTTTAAAATACTAACTAACAATGTGTTCTTAAGGGTCAATCAAAATAAACAATACAAATACCCTCTAAAATGAAAAAATGCGCTATTCTTTCTGTAGAATCATAGGAAAGGATGGCGTTTTTGTATGTCTATTTCTGTATCTGATGAACTACAACTATTTGCTCAAAAGATTCAAAGCTTTTTATCTCCAAATATCTTACGAGATCTTGCTAGAGATGTTGGTTTTGTACAACGAACCAGTAAGTATCAAGCCAAGGATTTAGTCGCTTTATGTGTATGGGTGAGCCAAAATGTCGCTACGACTTCTTTAACTCAGTTATCTAGCTGTTTGGAAGCATCAACGATTTAATAAAGCGGCCGTCCAATTTTTACAACACATATTAGCTGAACTACTAAACCAAAAATTGGTCTCGTCTATGCCGATTTCTTCTCCATATACTTCTGTTTTCAAGCGTATTCGTATTTTAGACTCAACTGCATTTCAACTTCCAGATCCCTTTGCATTCATTTATCCGGGTGCAGGAGGATGCAGCCATACGGCGGGGATAAAGATCCAACTTGAGTATGATCTATTAAGTGGACAGTTCCTACATATTCATACAGGTCCAGGTAAACAACATGATCGAACCTACGGTTCTCTGTGTGCCCCAACTGTAACAGCGAATGATTTATGTATCCGAGATTTAGGTTATTTTCATTTGAAAGATCTTCAACATATACAAGATAAAAAGGCTTACTATATCTCTCGTATCAAGTCGAATACACGTATTTATCAAAAAAATCCCAATCCCGATTATTTTCAAGATGGAAGAATCAAGAAAGGTACAGAGTATATACAGATAGATATGGAGATCTTAATGAACTCTCTTCAACCAGGACAAACATGTGAAATATCCAACGCTTATGTAGGAATGACTGATAAAGTACCAACTCGTGTGATTGTTCATCGACTTACAGAAGAACAACAAAAAAAACGTCTACAAGATCAAGCTGTTCGAGAGAAAAAGAAAGGAATGAAGTATTCTTCTCGTAGTAAACGACTCAGTGGTATCAATGTATATATGACAAACACCCCTACAGATATTGTCCCGATGGGACAAGTACATGATTGGTATTCTTGACGTTGGCAAATCGAGATTTTATTTAAAACATGGAAATCATTCTTTCATATTCATCATTGTAAAAAGATAAAACGAGAACGATTGGAATGCCATTTGTATGGACAACTGATTGCCATTCTACTCTGTTCTTCTACCATGTTTCAAATGCGGCAATTACTTCTTATGAAGAAGAAACGAGAACTGAGTGAATATAAGGCCATATATATGATTAAAGATTATTTTCTTCTTCTTTTCCAAGCTATACAGAAAGACACCCAAGAGCTATCAAAGATTTTAATTCGCCTGTTCAACCTCTTACAGCAAAACGGGAGAAAATCTCATCGATATGAGAAGAAAACAGTCTTTGATATATTAGGTGTCGTTTACAATTGTACCATGTCTGATAATCAAGCCGCTTAATTCAAAAAAGTGAAACCCGTTAGGGTTTATTTCGTATGCAAATCTTTCAATCACCTACACTTGCCCTTTAGAAAAAAGAAACAATCTCACCTAAAATTGACTTTGCATAAGCTTAGCTTGATAGTGATGGGGTAGCACCACATGCCCATCAACTTAAGGTATATTTCCATACAATACTTTCTTTGGATTTATAATGATGATTAAAACTGCTACTGCTAAATAAAAAATTGCGTTATACATGATTAAATCTATTAAGTTTCCATTTATTATGCCAATAAAAAAATTAAAGAATTGATGGATGATGATTGGGATGATTAAATTCTGATTCAAGTTATAAAATGCTGTCATGACGATCTTAATGGATATGATTGAAATCATAAAGAATAGAATATATTTGATTAAATCAATGCCCACAAACCCTGTAGTAAACCATATAGGTAGATGCCACATCCCCCACCAAAATCCTATGATTATCGAAGCCTTTAAAGGCGAATGTTTCTTTTGAAGCTCAATTTGAGCGAAACCTCTCCACCCTATTTCTTCTCCTAGTGGCCCTGCAAGAAAATTTTTAAAAAAGAAATAGATCAGTATTCCCCATGAAGATATAGTAAAAATAGAGTCTACTTCACTATTATTAGATACGAGAAACAAAATCATCAAAAATATGAAGGCTTGAATCATACTCACGGTAAGAATCACAGAAAATTTAAGTTTATTCTTGAATTTATATTTTACAAATTGTATAAAACTCTGCTCAGGATAGATTTTTTTAAATAGCGCTGCAAAAGCAAAGGTTGAGGACCAAGATGATATACAGAACATTACATCAAAGACCCATGCAGGAAATCCTAACATGCTTATGACCCCTACAAGAAAAAAAAGTGGCAAAAAAATGATATTGGTTAATAGAATAAAACTTGTTACTGGTTTTTTTAGTTTCTTTTCTCTATTCATGCATAATCCCCGCTTCAAACTAAGTATTTCGTAAATATATTGACGCTCATATTTACTAATACCTTCAGCTTAAACCTAGGGGTTACTCACAGGTCAATACATATCTGCATTATTTTATAGGTGCATAAATTTCTAAAAATATACGTTCAAGTCCATCTTCATAAGTGGTAAGTAATAGATTTATATAAACTAGCCCCAACAGTTCATACCCTTTTTCTATTGCTACTTTTCTTAAACTAGCTTCTACGTTATGATCAATACTTTTCCCATCAGTTGACCATCTTCCATCTTCAATAACTGTATAAATACATTTTGGATGAGATAGAATTTCACCTTTTATTTCTTTATCAAAGTCTTCTACTTTTCTTACAATTATAAATTTATCTTCTATAATACCCACTTCATTGAAACTTATCACTCTCCTTAATGATGTTAGAGTAACTGCTTTTTTTAAGCTGTCTGTGTTCTTTTTTAGAGTTTCATATTCATCATACGCAGTAAAATGTTCTATTTCCCCTTTTATTTCTAAAGGCTTCATTTCTTTTACTGTGTATTCTCCTAAGAATTGTTTAATTTTTTCGCAATCTTCTTTTACTACCTGAAGCTTTTTTAAAAGAAGCTTTTTATATTCTATTTCCTCTAAAACATCTTGTTCTTTCTCTTCTAATAATGATTTTATTCCCTCTATACTCTTACTTTTTCTTAATTCCTGGATTTTTTTAATTTCAATATCAATTTCTCTATAGAAATTTACTGTTGTTATATCATATATATCAAAATGATTATATTTTCTATACCCATTCTCAATATTTTGTTTAGGCTTTACTAATTCCTTTTCTTCATAAAATTTTAAGGTATCTCTGGATACACCTAAAAATTTAGCTACTTGTCCAATTGGGTACATCATACTCTCCTCTATCATTGCTACATATTCTTTATGATGTTTCATTTTATCAGTACGTCGAAAAATAATAATATTATAGGTTTTATTATAAGGCGTACCGCCCACATTTTAAGAAAAAAGATGGCTCGCTTTATACTTAATATTTACTCCACTATTCATAGCCAAAAAACTATACAAAATGAAAATATCCCTAACTATTTTCACGTATCTTTAATTTTTTCATAGACAACTGTATAAAGCCTTTCTTAGTGCAAGTTCTCTTGGTTCATTGGCCATGCCAAATCCATGTTTGTTCATCGCGTAAGCATAACCTAACTTTTCATCTGGATCGGCAAAACAGAATGATCCTCCTGCGCCTGGGTGACCAAAAGAGCTTTCACTTCGCCCGAATTTCATATTTGAAAAGTGTTTCCAAAATCCCAAAGAATAGGCTATGTTTATACAATTCACATGATCATAATACCCTGATGTCGGAGGGATAGCCCTTTTCCTTAATTCATTTATTGTTTCTTCCCTTAATCCGAGAGTTTTTGCACCACTAGCAAAAGCACCATAAATTTTTGCCATTGCTCTTACTTGCCCCACACCATTTCCAGAAGGGAATTCTATAGATAAAATAGGACGATGATTAAAATTATCATTTGCTACGAATTTTTTTGGATCTACTAAACTTCTAGCTACTAATGACTTTGTATTAAGAAAACTAAGTAACATTTTTATAGGTAACTTTGTCATCCCCTTAAGTAATTGAATGGGGTGATTTATTCCTTCAATAGTTGTTATTTTCTCTTCAGAAATATCTTTAGGAAGACCAATATAAAACTCTGCTTTTAGTGGTTCTGCGATTTCTTCTTGAAAGAAATCTTTTAGGGTCCTATGTTTAGGGTCTGTTCTTTTAATCAGTTCTCCAATTAAGGTTCCAATTGTCCAGGCATGATAGCCTTGAATTTTCCCAATCTCCCAAGCAGGTTTGCTTGCAGCAAGGGAATTTGATAGACGAGAGGTATCTAAGTCTTCTAACATATCAATTTTAAGTTCATTGAGAGGTGACAAGCCAGCTTGATGTGCTAAGAGCTGTCTAACGGTTATTTTGTCTTTTCCATTCTGAGCAAACTCAGGCCAATATGAACACACTTTCTCATCATAGTTAATGTAACCTCTCGAATGCGCTAAACTTAAAGCCAATGCAGCAAAACCTTTTGTAGCTGAAAACACTTGAACAAGTGTATCTTTTTCCCATTCCGCACGAGTTTGTCGATCTCGATATCCACCCCATAAATCAACGACTGCTTCATTATTAATGTATACAGAAAAGCCCGCTCCAACTTCCCCTCTCTCACTAAAGTTTCTAATGAACTCATCCTTTACCAGTTCAAATCCCGGTGCAACAAATCCATGAATTAATATATTATTTTTTTTTGCCATGTCTTCTCCCCTTTATTTGGTATAATTTGACCTTTTATCACAGCTAACATTTATGTATTTACAAAATACAAATAATTCAATAAAATAAACCTATCAGATATTTGACTAAATGTCTATAAATAGTCAAATAAAAATAGGTGGGGATACATTATGGCAAGAATTTCATCTGAGCAGAGAAAACAGATACATGAAAATCTTCTCGTTAAGAGTAAAGAACTGTTTATTCAATATGGATTCTCTAAAACTAGTATTGATGACATAGTAAATGCATGTGGAATCGCAAAGGGTTCTTTTTATTCATATTATTCATCAAAAGAAGAATTGTTTTACGCAGTATTGCGAAAAGAGGAAGAAATAAAAAGTACAATTATTTCAGAAATTATGTGTGAGTCTCTACCGCCAAAAGAACTTTTAATTCGTTTCTTTGAATTATCTTTTAAAACTATAGAACAAAATTCATTTTTACAAAGTCTTTATCAAAGAGGTGAATATGATCGAATTGTGAAAAGACTTCCTAAGGAACTTCTAGATAAACATGCAAAGGAAGATTTAAATAGTTCTTTAGAGTTTGTGAAATTTTTACAGGAAAAAGGTGTTACAGAAGATGATCCCGAAGTACTTATTGGCCTTTTTCGGACAACCATACTTATTCCATTACATCGTCAAGAGATTGGAGAACCGACTTTTTCGAAGATGATGAAAAAGATGATCGAATGTTTATCAGAAGGTCTAACAAAACATAAAGAGTAATTTTCATTTATAGGGTACTTTAATGGAAGAGGGATCATAGAAATGAACAGACTTTTTTATAAAAGAATGAATCAATTAAATAAAGTAAGAGCGTGTTTCGAACAATTTCAGAAGACATAGGTCATTTATCTCTTTGTTCTGTACCCATCAAAGATTTCCACAATACGAGGTCAATTCATCTTGTTTCTCGTACAGAAAAGATAGAACGAGCTCTTTTTAAAACATTTATGACTTAGCCTCCCATATCTATCAACCTAACAGAAAAGGTTGCCCCAAAACGATAAAAATGAACTTCGGCGCTGTAAAAAACACAAAATTATCGTTTAGGGGGTACTTTAAAGTCTTAGCTTGATATCGATGTGGCGGTACCCATAAAAAACCAAATTCTTTTACTTTATGCAATTTCTATAAGCGGTTCAGTTAGGATTTCATATTGAAGTTTTTAGTTTATGTATTTATTTACACTTGAATTAGTAATAGCAAACATAACACAATTGGAATCTTATTTTTCTTCAGGAGCCAATGACAATAATGAGAAATTTAAAGAGACATATTGATTACTCTTATCACTCATTAAAACAAAGTTTATTCAACTGAATATTATGTTTTTTATAAAATAATACAAACCCTGATACAATATGACTATACTGTATCAGGGGTAATTTTTGATGTTGCACTATCTTCTAACACATATGATAAATATAGTTATTAAATGGTGGAGATTAGTTAGGCCAAGACCCTTTCCACGCATTGTGCGCACTTTTGGAATGGTGGTCTACTAACCATTAACAGCCGCGAATTGGCTGTTATACAGATTAGCGTAGTACCCGCCGCGCTCCAGTAGCTGTTCATGACTGCCACTCTCGACAACATCCCCGTCCTTCATGTAGAGAATCATATCGGCCTCACGGATCGTCGACAGACGGTGGGCGATGACGAAGCTCGTTCTGCCTTCCATCATCTTCAGGAACGCCGCCTGGATACGTATCTCCGTCAGCGTATCGATGCTGCTGGTCGCTTCGTCGAGAATTAGCATAGGCGAATCAACCAGCATAACCCGAGCGATCGTCAAGAGCTGTTTCTGTCCCTGGGACAAGCTGTCGCCGAAACCGTTGATTACTGTATTATAGCCCTTCGGCAGCCGCTTGATGAAACTGTGGGCGTTAGCTGCCTTAGCGGCAGCGATAACCTCCTCCTGGCTAGCATTCGGTTTCCCGTAGGCGATATTGTCATGAATTGTCCCGCCAAACAACCAAGTATCCTGTAGCACCATCCCAAAGGTATGGCGTAAGCTGTCACGGGCCATGTCGTTAATGTTAATACCGTCTATCATAATCTCGCCGGAATCAACATCATAGAATCGCATTAACAGATTCACTAGCGTTGTCTTGCCAGCACCGGTCTGTCCCACAATTGCGACACGTGTGCTTGGTTCGACAACTAGGTTCAAATCGGTAATAAGGGGACGGTCAGGCTGGTAAGCGAACTTCACATGATGGAATGTAATCGTCCTCTGCTTAGCTGAGATATGAACTGCATCTTCAGCGTCCGATGACTCCGCCGATTCATCAAGTACCTGGAAGATACGTTGTGCCGAGGCCGTAGCTGATTGCAACTGTGTAATTATTCCGGTAATCTCGTTGAACGGTTTAGCGAACAGATTGGCATAAATCAGGAAGCTCGATAGTCCCCCGACCGATATTCTAGACATAATGACCATAATACTCCCAATTAAGGCGATGATTGAGAAGGTAACATTGTTCACGAAACGGGTGGATGGATTCGACAGAGAGCTGACGAATTGTGATTTTACCCCGGTGTGATACAATTCATCATTTTGCGCTGTAAACTCCGCAAAAGAGTGGTCTTCATAACGGAAGGCCTGAACAACCTTCTGCCCGCCGATCATCTCCTCGACATAGCCATTCAGCCCACCCAATATACGGGCCTGATCATGAAATAACTGCTGGGAGTGCATCGTGATGAACCGCGCTACGAAGAAAGTCACTGGTGCAGATAACAGCACGACGACGGTCATGAGCGGATTCGTATACAACATGAGCGCGATCGCCCCGATGATTGTAACAACACCGGTTAATAATGTGGAGAATCCTTGCAGCAACCCGTCCGATATGGCATCCATATCGTTTACGAATCGGCTGATGCTGTCCCCTTGCGGATGATTATCATGATATTTCAGTGGCAGTACATTCAGCCTGTCGAACATTTCGCTGCGCAAATCATTTACTGTTTGATTAGCAAGTCGATTCGTAAGATATGTCAACAACCAACCGAACAAGCCTCCGATGAGATACACCAGACTAAGCTGGATAAGCAGTCTGAATATGTCCGCGAACTCAACAGCATCCTTGCCGACCATATGGTCGATCGTAATCCCAATCATAAATGGACCGATCAAGCTGGAAGCTACGCTAATAATCGCACTAATGAAGGCCCAGATTGTATACCTTTTATATTTTCCTGTATAAATTAGTAGTCTTCCCCATGTTTGCTTCATGTTCATTGTTGTCCTACCTCCTCATTAGAGAACTGTGAGCGGCAAATCTCTTGATAGACACTACAATCTCGCTTGAGTTCAGCGTCGGTGCCGATGCCAGCAATCCGTCCGTCTTCGATGACTATGATTTTATCCGCCTGCTGCACGGTGCTAACCCGCTGCGAGACGATGAATACCGTAATTCCCTGGCTGTTTTCCCGGATCGACCTTCTTAACGCCACATCTGTGGCAAAATCAAGTGCACTCGAAGAATCATCAAGGATGAGAATATCGGGACTGGCAACAATTGCCCGGGCGATTGTTAAGCGCTGCTTCTGCCCACCCGACAGATTAAGTCCGCCCCTGGACACAAGAGTGTTATAGCCTTCTGGCATTTTCGTTATGAATTCATCGGCCTGGGCAATGATAGCTGCCCGCTTGACCTCTTGATCCGAAGCTAATTCGTTGCCCCAACGGATATTATCGGCAATCGTCCCTGTGAAGAGCAGTGCCTTCTGCGGAACGATCCCGATCTCGCCGCGTAGTTCATGTAGACTATAATCCCTTACATCAATTCCGTTGACGAGTATTTGTCCGGAGGTAGCGTCATAAAATCTCGGAATCAAGTTCACAAATGTAGATTTGCCTGAACCAGTACCACCGATAATTCCCACAGTCTCGCCATGTTTTATCTCCACCGATATATCTGTCAGTGCCGGTTCACTCGTTGTACTATATCCGAAGGAAACATGATTAAATGTAACAGCAGGACCATCCTTCTTGTCTTCTATTTTCGCTACAGACTGTTTTCGCTCCTCAGGCGCAAGGTCAGCGATGGAAGGAACGGTTTCGAACACCTCATTTATCCGTGATGCTGAGGACGCTGCCTTGGTAAAAATAATAATCAGATTCGACACGACGATCAAAGCGAGCAAAATTTGCGTTACGTAGTTAATAAAGGCGATGACCTCGCCAGAAGATAATGTCCCCGCATTAATATGGAAACCACCAATCCATAGAATAGCGATAATTGCCCCGTTGACAACAACCGTCGTTGCCGGATTAAGCAGCGCAGAAACCCGCCCTACTCGGATTGCAGTGGCCGTAATGTCGTCGGAAGTTTCGCGAAATCTCACCTTCTCGGCCTGTCTCTTGGCGAACGCACGGATGACGCGAACTCCCGTCAAATTTTCGCTCAATACTAGTGTGATTCTGTCCAACTTCTTCTGATATAACCGATACATAGGTGCTGTTTTGGTAATTATCAAATATAGAATAATAGCAAACACTGGTGTTGCCGCAATCAGAACAAGCGATAGTCTAAAATCAAGCAGCATCGACATAATGATTGCACCAATGCAAATGAACGGGGCACGAATCACAAGCCGAATCAGCATCGCTACTGCAATCTGGAGCTGATTGACATCATTTGTGATACGGTTGATCAATGATGGTGTCCCAAAGCGGTCAATCTCAGTATAAGACAGCGTCGAGATATGCCGGAACAGCGTATTACGTAGTGTTGTACCGAACCCCTGTGATGCCCGGGCTGCATAATATTGACAAATCAGCGAGCTACCGAAGCCCAGTATCGACATGACGACCATTAAACCACCCATCTTCCATACATAAGCGATATCATGCCTGCCTATTCCATGGTTCACAATCAGGGCCACAATCGTCGGCAGAAGAAGCTCGAAAATTGCTTCCACCAGCTTAAAGAAAGGGCCAAGAATACTTTCCTTCTTGTAAGGTTTTAAAAATGTTGTGAGTCTAAACAAAGTATCATCCCCATCATAATTGTTATAAAGGTCGCTTTTGATTATGAAGTGATTTCGATATCGAATCTTGAATTCACCTGGGCATTCCGGCGCTCACGTACAAACTGTGTACGCTCCGCTCCTCGCAGCCTAGCTTCATCCAAATTTCTCAGTACTAAAAAGCGGCCATTCTGAACTTGGACTAAAATATTCAATTTAATGCAATTCAAAAGGTTTGACGAAATTTATTTACAGGATATGATTAAAAAATAACACAACATCTTCCATATTAATAATATTTGATTAGTATCTAATCTATATGAAATTAATATGGCAATTCAAAAGGAGAACCTTATGGACATTAGGCAATTGAAATACTTCCTGATGATTGCGGAAGAAGGACAGATTACCTCGGCCGCCAAAAAACTGCAAATGGCTCAACCCCCGCTCAGCCAGCAGCTTAAGCTGTTGGAGGAGGAGCTTGGCGTAAAGCTGGTAGAGCGCGGTGCGCGCAGTATCCGACTCACGGACGCCGGGGAGATTCTGCGCCGCAGAGCGCAGCAAATTGTAGATTTAACAGATTCGACGTCAAGAGAGGTCAGTGACTTTGCCAAAGGATTGAAGGGAACATTGGCAATTGGAACGGTTTCCTCCTCCGGAGCAACGTTATTAAAGGATAGATTATCCGAATTTCACAAAGCTTACACCGGGATCAAATTTGAAATCCATGAAGGAAACACGTTCAGGGTCATTGAATTGCTACAGAGTGGGGTAATCGAACTGGGAATCGTCAGAACTCCCTTTCATAATGCGGGGATGGGATACAAATGTGCGGAAAACGAGCCAATGATCGCCGTGATGACCCCGGAGCTGGATTGGAGCAGCGGGCGGGATGCAATCCAAATCGAAGAGCTGCACGAGCGTCCTCTGGTCATTTACCGCCGATTCGAACAGCTGATTCGCGAGACTTGTCAGAAAGCCGGCTTCGAGCCAAACCTATTCTGTAAAAATGATGATGCACGTACCACCCTACTATGGGCCAATGCCGGCCTCGGAATCGGAATTATCCCGAAATCCGCGTTTGAGCTGGCGAACCACAGTAGTATGATCTATAAGGAAATCAACAGTCCTTCCCTCCAGACCAGGATCGCGGCAATCTGGATTAAGGACCGTTACATGTCCTCATTGGCCAGAAAGTTCCTGGAAAATTTCAGTAAGGAATAATAAAAGTAAGAATATGACCTGTTTTTACACGTATCTCGGCTTTATCCCATTAATAGCATAATCTCACGTATTTGAGATAAAGATAATTGTTAGTATGTAAGCTTCAAGTTACGAAAGAGTGGAGAAAGTCTAAAATCTTTAGCAACTTGTTTTATTGTGGTTTCACGGTTTACTAGATGCGCGGCGGATTTTTTATACAAAGCTAGGTGCCCCTCAATCACAGGTTCCAGTTCAGGAAGTTTCCTTTTTAAAGCCATACCGAGACTCCTTTGTATGATGTACTGAGATAGTCAGTAGAGGCTGATTGCCCAGCTACAAACGAGTTGTTTATCAAAGATAAATCTGCAGTGCTCTAAGCGATTTATTTGTGCATAGGAAAGTAATCTACTCATATAACTATGTGATCATCCTGCAACAGGGCGACCACTCACCTCCACATGATTTGTAGTTTTCTGGTATCTCTGTAATTTAGGAATATAAAAAAACGCACAAAGCGAACGAATCCCCTTCCGTTTTGTGCCGTGAACGAAAGGAATGAATATAACTATGAATAAACCCATCCAGATAAATAAATTGAATGCAATAAAAGCGAAATTGAGAAGGTTTATGCTGGCCTATAAATTTGCTTTGGATGAAATGAATACGAAAATAAATATTTTAAAAGAGGAGTTTCAGCATATTCACGATTACAATCCAATCGAACATACAACTTCACGCTTAAAATCTCCCGAAGGTATTTTTAATAAAGTATTAAGAAAAAACATCGAGTTATCTTTTCTAGCAATAAAGGATCAAGTGAAAGATATTGCAGGTATTCGAATTACGTGTTCATTTAGATCGGATATTTACCGTCTGAGTGAGATGCTTTGCAATCAAAAGGATATTGAGGTTATTGAATGTAAGGATTATATAAAAGAGCCAAAATCAAACGGTTATCAAAGCCTACACTTAATCGTGAAAGTACCAGTATATATGTCAGACAGAGAAGAAAGAGTTTATGTAGAGATACAAATCAGGACGATTGCCATGGACTTTTGGGCAAGTTTGGAACACAAAATCTACTATAAATATAACAATACAGTTCCTGAAAGACTCACGTCAGAATTAAAAGAAGCCGCTATAGTTGCGACCGAATTAGATTTGAAAATGGAAGCTCTTCATCACGAAGTACGCGAATTAAAATCAAGTGAAGAAGAGGAGCTAACCGAACTTCATCTCGCACAAAATCATTTTAACATTCCAATGCAGCTGATAGAAATGGTGAATAAAGAGATAAGTGAGAATAAGTAAAGGAATAAATACATTCTAGGATTCAATCCGTATATATTGAACACCTATTTTTAACTAGTTGGTTTATTTAACATATGACTGATTCAAAAGAGTTATCCTGACAGATGTTTTATTAAAAAGACCATTTCATTAATGAAATGGTCTTTTTAATATACCTGTCTTGATGATACGATTCACTCTTTATTGAAACAAATGAGCGTAAATTAAGTCTGCTAACAAATAATAACTGTTAAAATAGATATTTCTTGCTGTTAGGAATAGTGGATGTATCTATCTATTTGTATAGAGGAAGCATATCTTTGCCGCAAATGCCTGCCACTTGACCATTAATCGTCCTTTAGGTATCTTTGAATTCATCATGCTTTATGGCCCCCCAGTAGTGTATTTTAATATCTAGCCGTAGCTGAGTTTGTATATGATATTCCCCTTAGTATACCGTTTTTTCCGAAGCGATCTCTAATTTCATCCATTGCCTTTGTTAGTTTAACTTCTTTTTCACGTTGTACAATGTTATCAAATAATGAAATCTGCTCCTCTCCCTCATTTAGTAAATTTGATAGTGAAATACTAACTGATCGAATTGGCTCACCAGTATACAGTGCGTGTAAATAGTATTTACAGATGTTATATATATCCATGGTCAAATTAGTTGCTCTATTCATTGTATGCCTTTTTTGTATGCCTTTTTCGTATGCCCCCTCCATATTCTGCACTGTACCCTACTGAAAACTGTATCGTTTGAGCAAGTTTATTTTGTCTACGGAGACGATAACAAACTTCTTCAATATGCTCCAATAATATAATTAGAAATTCATCTATATTATAATTACGTAAAAGGATTTTGCTCTTACCAACTGAAGTCTTTGTAGGTACGTATTTCTCAAATATCCGACTAAAATCTATGCCATTACTATGTAAATGGTACTCTTCCCCCGTTATGCCAAATGATCTTTTTAGATAATGAAGAGGATAATTTGCTAAATCACCAATTGTATATATCCCCTTTCGATTTAGTTTTGCTTCTGTCTTATGTCTTATGTGAAATTCCCCAAAACTTACTTAAAGGACGTATAGGCCATAGCTTAGTTGGAATATCTTCGTATCCCCATTGTGCGATCCCAGTTTCATTTTTTTTCGACTCCAGGTCAAGTGCTAGCTTACTCATGAGTATGTTTGGTCCTATACCGATTGTACATTCTAGTCTTGTTTTACTATATATTTCCTTTTGAAAATAACAGCGAATTCATAAGGTGTTGAAGCAAATAAATGTAGTGATGAATCCAATTCAAATGCGAATTCATCTATGCTATATTGAAAAAAATCTTCAGATGCTACATATTGTAATGCTAAACTGGTTATGTAATTAGAACATTTAATATAAGTTTCCATATTAGGGTTAAAGACTATAATATCTGATCTTTTAGGTAGTTCCCAGCTCCTAGCCATTTTTTTGACACCTAATGCTTTTAATGGTGGAGTTGCCGCAAGTACAATTGAACCGCTACGATTAACATCCCCCACTACAGCAAGTTTTGTGTATCGAGGGTCTAATCCTATTTTAACGCAACTAACTGATGCGTAAAAACTCTTGAGATCAACGAAACAAATTTTGCGATCAGGTAAAAGGGAATAGTCATACATAATTAATACATCTCCTTTAAAAGAACGTTTGTTCCGTGTTTATTATATACGAACTAACGTTCTTTTGAAAGGTGGTTTTTCAGTTCAGGATAAATAAATATGAAACACTAATTAAAAATTCTTTTTTATTGATTGATTGGCAGGAAAATCTGTATATGTTAAAATCTAAATAGAAAATATTACCATCTAATGATTGGACAG
Organism: Bacillus sp. RC252; assembly: GCF_044909215.1. NCBI lineage: Bacteria > Bacillati > Bacillota > Bacilli > Caryophanales > Bacillaceae > Bacillus > Bacillus sp. RC252. The sequence goes on from NZ_JBIYDV010000034.1 coordinate 28,706, forward strand.
CTGTTTTTCAGGAGTAAGATTTTAAAGTTCTTAATAAACTAGGAGGCTTAAAAATGAAACTTTTAGGGAAAGTAGCTATTATTGGAGCATTAACTATTGGAGGAAGTGTATTTTCCTATACTGTTGGAAGCATTCCCCCTGCTTCTGCTGAATCTCAATTTATACAGAAAGCATCACCGGTTTTCGATGACTGGCAATGGCAAAACTATTTTTTACTCCATCATAATGCAGACTTTCTACAAGAATTAGCTGTTGGTGATTTGAAGCATGGAGATACTTTTGACATTACAATTTATACAGGTGGTAAAGATACAGGTATTGTAAAGATATATCGATTAAGTGAAGATGAGAATGAAGTAGTAAATATGCAAAGATATAAAACAATTTATGATACTGGTACTGAGCATAATTATGGTAGATTTGTAACACCTATTACATCAGTTTATAAGCCAGGATCATATGTAGCTGTTATGAAACTTGGAGAAAATTATTATTATGGTGGCAGCTTTAAAATTAAAAAATAATGAATGTTAATTTCACTAATGATAATATTTTTGATATGATCAATGTATAATATAAACATAACTCATGTAATAGTCTAGGCGGTATACTTGACCAACGGCCGCTTAGCTAATGAGTTATACCCCTTAGAAAAGGTACCTTGCAGCAGGGGTACCTTTTCTTTTATTTTTAGTGGTAAATTATTTTAAATAGAAGCTATATAGTTAAAAAGTATAATGATTAAATTGTAATTGAAGTGAAGTATGTATCCCATATGAATATTTTTAAATATTAGAAAGAAAATCATTTGCGCGATAGCTGGTATACCAATGATAGTTAAACATTGTACCCAATTATAATTATACGTAGAAAGATGGAGTACTCCAAATGAGCTTCCAGACAATATTAAAGAGGCTGTAATTGAAGTAATGGGGCTTATTATGAAGGAGCGTATGATCTTGTGCCAAAAGAACAATATAGATACAAACATAATGTTCTCTCCGATTAATTGAATTGCAATCCCAGGCGTTTTATGAAGCATATTAGTAATCCCTTCATTCCCAATGGGATTAGACGTTCCTTTGAATGTTGTAAAAGATATTAGTACGGCTAAAAATAACAACATAATAGCTTGAACTGCCCCCACTTCCATTTCGTTTAGAAGTGGGGGATTCCTAAGTAAAGAGTTCTATTGAACTCTAATTTATTAGGCTAACCCCGCAGTCCTTGCGGTTAGAAGCCTTATTGCTTCATTCTTTAGATTGATACTTGCGTTAATATCCCTATCATGATGTGTATGACAAGAAGGGCAATCCCATTTACGTAGGTTTAGATTTTTAACGTCTTTGTTTTGATATCCACAACAAGAACATAATTGGCTTGAAGCAAATGTTTTCGATACGACAATGATTTGTTTGCCGTACCATTTTGCCTTATATTCCAACATGGTTCGAAATTGTGACCATGATACCTCACTAATCGCTTTTGCTAACTTATGATTCTTTAACATATTCGATACTTGCAAATCCTCTATACCAATAACATCGTGGTTTTTGATGATTTCAGTCGAGATTTTGTCCAAGTAATCTTTTCTAGCATTTGCCATGTATTCATGAATTCTAGCTACTTTTACTCGTTGTTTATTCCAGCGAGAAGATCCTTTCATTCTTCTAGAAAGAACACGCTGTGCTTTTGCCAACTTCTCTTCTAATGATCGAAAAAACTTCGGATTTTTATAGGTTGTTCCATCTGACAAAATGGCGAAATCTTTTAGTCCCACATCCATTCCAATGTAAGAATTTGTTTTCGGAAGTTCTTGCACTTCTGTTTCAACTAACAATGACACAAAGTATCTGCCAGAAGAGTTCCGTCTAACTGTAGCATTTAAAATACGTCCCTTTACTTCACGACTTTTGGCAAATCGAACAAGACCTAGTTTTGGCAATTTCATTTTGTTTCCTACAACGGCAATGTTTTCATTTGTTTGTTTTGTGGTGTAAGATTGTACGTTGTTCTTCTTAGATTTGAAACGCGGGGCACTGTTTTGTTTTTTGAAAAAGCGTGTATAAGCATCCGCAAGGTTGCGAACAGACGACTGAATCGCAATACTATCCACTTCTTTTAACCAAACAAACTCTTTCTTCATGGCAGGAAGTTTGGCAGATCATGTCCCATATGTCAAACCTTTTCCTGTTTCTTTGTATGCATTATCCCATAGAGATAGGAAATGATTGAATAAAAAACGAGAACAGCCAATCGTTTTATTGATTAGGTTCGCTTGTGCTTTATTTGGATAGATACGAAATTTATATGATTTATTGATTATCATTCGTTTCACCCCCATTTCGATATGTGCCTATTATACAACAAACGTACATTCGATAGGTAGTGAAGTAACAGTTTATGTATGTCGAACAATTAAGATGGCTTCCTGCCATCCCTTGTCCGAAGCCAATTCATCTCCCACCTACTCACTTCGCGTTCCTTGAGGAAGGAGTCTTCTTGGCTAAAATGATAAAATCTCTCCATAACAAAAATTCTATGCAGTATTGACTACTGATAATGAAGATTATGTAAATATATAAAGGTAACAGAAATAATGATTAAACAGATATATAAGGCACCGATACATCGTTATAAAACTAAGGTTTTTCACTATCCATAAAGCCAAATAGACGTCATCCTTTTTAGTCTAGCTTGTTTAGGAAGAATAACGTTTTTTTGGTACTTAGGCGTATTAAGATCACTTAAGTTGATGGATGTGGGGTAGCGCCACATCGCCATCAAGCTAAGCCCGTGTAACGTCAATGATAAGCAAGATTGTTTCTTTTTTCGAAAGTCTATACGTAGATGCTTTAAAGATTTGCATACGAAATAAACCCTAACGGGTTTCCTTTTTTGAATTAAGCTGCTTGGTTATCAGACATGGTACAATTATAAACGACACCTAATATATCAAAGACTGTTTTCTTCTCATACCTATGGGATTTTCGCCCGTTTTGCTGTAGGAGATTGAACAGGCGAAGTAACACCTTTGATAGCTCTTGGGTGTTTTTTTGAATAGTTTGGAATAGAAGAAGAAAATAGTCTTTAATCACATATATGGCTTTATACTCACTAAGCTCTCGTTTTTTCTTCATGAGGAGCAATTGGCGCATTTGAAACATGATAGAAGAACAGAGTAGAATGGCAATCAATTGACCATATAAATGGCACTCCAGTCGTTCTCGTTTTATCTTTTTACAATGATGGATTTGAAAGAATGACTTCCACGTTTTAAATAAAATTTCGATTTGCCAACGCAAAGAATACCAGTCATGTACCTGTCCCATCGGGACAATATCTGTAGGGGTGTTTGTCATATATACATTGATACCACTGAGTCGTTTACTACGAGGAGAATACTTTATTCCTTTCTTTTTTTCTCTTATAGCTTGATCTTGTAATCGTTTTTGTTGCTGTTGTTTTGTTAATCGGTGAACAATTACACGAGCTGGCACTTTATCAATCATTCCTACATAAGCATCAGCTATTTCACATGTTTGTCCTGGTTGAAGGGAGCTCATTACCGTCTCCATATCTATCTGTATATACTCTGTACCTTTCTTAATTCTTCCGTCTTGAAAATAATCAGGGTTAGGATTTTTTTGATAAATACGTGTATTCGACTTGATACGAGAGATATAGTAGGCCTCTTTATCTTGTATATATTGAAGGTCTTTTAAATGAAAATAACCTAAATCTCGGATACATAAATCATTCGCTGTCACAGTTGGGGCACACAGAGAGCCGTAAGTGCGATCATGTTGTTTACCTGGACCTGTATGAATATGTAAGAACTGTCCACTTAACAAATCATACTCAAGTTAAATTTTTATCCCAGCCGTATGGCTGCATCCTCCTGCACCTGGATAAACCGATGAAAATACATCCGGGAGTTGAAATGCAGTTGAATCTAAAATACGAATACGCTTGAAAACAGAAGTGTATGGAGAAGAAATCGGCATAGATGCGGCCAATTTTTTGCTTAGTAGTTCGGCTAGTAGGTGTTGTAAAAGTTGGACGGCCGCCTTATTAAACCGCTGATTCAGTCCCTCAGGACTGATGAGTACTTCTGTTGATGCTTCTAAACAGCTAGATAACTGAGTTAAAGAGGTCATAGCTACATTTTGGCTCAACCACACACATAAAGCTACTAAATCTTTTGCTTGGTACTTACTGGTTCGTTGTACAAAGCCAACATCTCTAGCAAGATCCCGTAAGGTATTTGGAGATAAAAAACTTTGAATCTCTTGAGCAAATAGTTGTAATTCGTCAGACACAGAAACAGACATAAAAAACGCCATCCTTTCCTATGATTCTACAGAAAGAATAGCG
>NZ_JBIYDV010000035.1:0-31502 GCF_044909215.1 Bacillus sp. RC252
ATAAGATGGGACGCTGTATGCGGTGAAAGTCGCACGTACAGTGTTAAGCGGGGGAAAAGATGGAGATAACTTCAAAGTCTTACCTATCGCAACGATAGAAAGAGAGATTAGTATGATTACTTTAGAAATTAAATATAAAAAGGCGATTATCTTCATATCGCCTTTTGGATAATACAGTGTAATTTTATTCAGTTATTTGAAATATAGTTTCATTCGGTTTGGAAAATCCATACAGTTTCCTTGCGGATTTTAAAATTTCTTCTTCACTACCTGTTAAAACTTTAACATCATTCTTAAGGGAATGACCATCCTTCTTTACAGAAGATAATTTTTGTTGCTCCGTATTCAGCGTGATTTGTTTTTCTTTAATCATTTCTTGTTGGTTATTCAGAGAATATTGAAGGACAAAAATTATAGGTAATATAATAGCCAAAGTAGTTATAATACGGCGTCTTGTTTTTTTATTATTACCTTGTTTGGTGTTAACGTTCACTTGCTGTGAGGGTATCTTAGGATTTGATTGTTGTGATGATATTTTTGGGATGTTTCCCATTAAAATGCCTCCATTACTGATTGTAGAATTTAAACTGTTTAAAAGTATTATAAATGTTCAATGGGAATTTTAGAAGATAGTTTAATCTAGGTGAGTTTTGTAAAGTTTAAACAAAATCCTTATTTAAATAAAAGGAACCCCGATTGTCTGCGGGGCTCCTAAGGGTAATCGTCAAGTAATGACGTACTCGACTAGTTAACGATATCATGAATTTTTTGGTAAATATACTGGTAAATGCGTCCAAATTAATGAGAGCATTATTTGAAACAAAAACGCTATTTTAATAGGGAGGGGAATAATGATGATTCCATGGGACAAGCGAGTATACATTGTATCAAGGTGATCATTTTATTACAGAGGGGACAATTTTAGAGGTTAGTGAAAAGGCGAATAAATCATTATATTGGCGTTGGTGCATGTTAGCTCCAAGCTATGAAAAAGTGTGCGGTAATAGTACAAAGCGACTTCGGTTGATTCGGATAGATGATGATGAAGAATGATATAAAAATTTCATTTCGTAGAGAAATATGTTGATTAAGGATGGGCATTGAATATGCCATGTTTGTATAAATAAAGAGCAGAATTTGGGCTATATAAAGGTGTTGGAATTGTTTTAAAGGGGATCTACATAATTGCATATCCTGAATCCTCCAAGAAAACAGACTTTGAATTAAGGGTTCTATCTACACGTATAGCGCTCGCTATCATTTGCGCCTTGGCTTTATGGATGCTTATAGTAATCTATATAAAATAATTCTTTTCTAATAAGAAATATACTAAAATATGAGAAAATGCTGTAATAATAATTATACATTTAGTCCTACTGGAAGAACCAGTGCACATCAAACTAAAAAGGGCGTTGTTATATTGCTCTGTAGTTTGGTGTCCGCTTTTTTATTTTTTATTAACAAAATAGATTAGTGGTGTTTTTATAAATGACGCAATTTCGTTTTTAGTATATAAAAAGAAGGTTTAGTACAAGTGTTTGTTTTTTTGTTTTTATGCTTTCGTCTCGTACACTTTTAAGCTATTGGACATACTTTACTAATAGAAAGGATTAGGGGGTGAGGTTTTGGGTTCTCGATTTAATAATTGTAAAAAGAAGTGTACATGTAAACAGGATGATTGTTTGGAAATATTCGAAGAGTGTAAAAAAGAAAAGCATGAGAAATGTGATAATTCTTGTGTACAAGGAATTAGAGATGAGCTTAAGAAATTAATTAATCAAACAGTTCAAATTAATACAGAGGGACGTACTTATGTAGGTACTGTTTTGTCTGTAAGTTGTGATGTTGTTAAGCTTGCAGCTATTCCTGGATCTGTTGGAGTAATTATCTCCATTTGCAAAATTGAAGCAATTTTCCCTCCTGTTACAACGGTTACCGCTGAGTTTGATTTTAATGGTGTTGACGTAGCAAACAAAGCATAATTATGCTGTTTTTTTGTAAAGCCATTCTTATGAATGGCTTTATTTTAATTTCGTATAAAAGGAGAATATATTCTTTATATAGAAATAGGTTTGAGGCTATAAAGAGTGATGTACGAAAGGAGAATGAGAGTGATTAAATTAGTGCCCTTTAAAAAATCTGATTTCAAACAATTAATAAATTGGATTAATTCCGAAGAATTTTTAATACAATGGTCGGGAAATGCATTCACATATCCTTTAAATGAACAGCAATTAGAGAAATATACAGAATGTGCAAACACACTGGCATTCAAAATAATGGATGAAGAGACTAAAGTAGTTATTGGCCATATTTCTCTTGGACAAATAGATAATATAAATAAGTCTGCTAGAATTGGAAAAGTGCTAGTTGGTAATACGAAAATGAGAGGACGTTCTATAGGGAAACATATGATGAAAGCCCTACTTCGTATTGCTTTTGAAGAATTAAAACTACATAGAGTCACTCTTGGTGTTTATGACTTTAATAAGTCAGCTATTTCTTGTTACGAAAAAATAGGTTTTGTAAAAGAAGGTTTATTAAGAGAGTCAAAAAAAGTAGGAGAAACGTATTGGAATTTATGGGAAATGAGTATGTTAGAATATGAATGGAAACAATAAAGAGTATAAATATTTTTTAAGATGCCAATCGTTCCTTTTTTTACGATTACAAAATACAGAGAAAAGAAACTGGAGGACTTAGCAGCAAAGTACGATGTATTTATGAAGGTGTATGTAATAGAAGCAATATAAAAAGTACTAACACCTATACGGAATAGATATAAAATATCGCTGATATGCCATTCATAAAAATAGACTTTTTTTAGCAGAAATCACTAATTATAAATACTTATAAAATTAGCTCTGATATAGCAGATATTGAAGCGAAGAAAAATAAAGATGGGAGTGCATATTGGAAATACGAAGATGACCAAACAAAATTATGGAATATACGACTATAGAACTAGAAAATGATGACATAAATCTAAATGATATTGTTTAAATTCATATTTTATAATTTCCATTTATAAAAATGAGCCCATAGTAAAAATAACCTAAAAATAGGCATATGAACAAGGTGCATCATCTAGTGATGGGTCATATTTTGTTGGTGTACGTATTGAACTTAGTTTATAGTGCTATTTCTACTTAGATTTAACTAACAGAAATATAGGAAAGTATCGATGGGGTTGTAGTTTATAAACGGAGGTCATGAAGATGAATAAGTTTCAACAAGAACTACAAGCGTTAAGCCTTAATGATTATCAGTATGGAAATATTGTGTATTGGGACCAGCAAAACCAATATCCATATTACTATATTAAAGATGATGCTCGTCGCTGTGGCGGTTGCGGTCGTTGTGGCGGTGGTCGTTGTGGTGGATTTCGTTGTTTTGGTTGCTTCGGTTGCTTTAGTTGTTTTGGTTGTGGTGGTTGCTCTAATTGCTCTAATTGTTTTGATGGTTTTAATGGTACTACTGTAACATTTGAATATTGATAAGAGACAAAAGGAATCCATTTTGAAAAAAGATTGATCAAAACGGATTCCTACTTTGTAAAGCATTATACAATCTTTATAAAAAAGTGCTAACAAGTTTGCAAACGAACTTGCTAACACCTATACGGAATAGACATAAAATATCGTTGATATGTCATCTTTAAAAATAGCCGTAATCAATTAAATCCAACTAATACGGAATACCTATAAAAATAATTATGATATAGACTATATTCTTGTAGATTATCCGTTTGCTTACTTAAATAGTAGCATGCGGGATTTAATTGATGTATCTATTTATGTTGACACTCCTTTAGATATTGCGATGGCTAAACGGATTATAAGGGATTTTAAAGATAAATCAATTATTGAACTGCATAAAGATTTGAATCATTATATAACACATGCGAGAAAGCTTATGTAGAGGCAAGTAAGAGATGATTGGTTTAAATGTTGTAAACAACTTACAGAGGAAGAATTGCTTCGCAAATGTGTTGGAGGTGTTGGGAGTATTTTAGAAACACTTTTCCATATTGTAGACGTTGAGTATAGCTGGATTAGTGCGCTTCAAGAAAAAGAGGATAACGAACCACAGTTTAAAGATTATCAATCAAAAAAGTGAAAGCGTTATCTGATTTATATAGACGAGAATTAGAAAGCTTTTTGCAGTTATGGTCTGGCGACTTCGAATCAAAAATATTGAAAGCTTCATGGACAGATAAAACATATAAATACGGTGAAGTTTTAAGGCATGTAATTGTACATGAAATTCATCATATTGGTCAGATATCTATATGGGCAAGAGAATTAAATCTTCAGCCCGTTTCAGCGAATTTAATTGGAAGAGGATTGTAGATTTAGAAACCGACTTGCAGTGTAAACGCAAGTCGGTTTTTATATATAAGAAGATTTCTTAATTAAAATCCTCGGCTTTTTTTTGACGTATATATAAAAACATTAAGATTGTAATGATGAAAAAGATCATAATCGTTTGTATGATTAAATTTTTAAACTGAAACAATATTGTCCAAGATGTAACAGCATCTTTAAAAGCTTGGAGTGCAGAGTACGAGGAAGGATCAAAACCGTACTGAAGTAACTTTTTTGTTTCAATAAAAGTACTGTTTTCATCACCGGCGTCTAATATTACTGAAATAAGTCTAGTATCTCCTCGTGTGGCTGTACTGACAAAACTATAATTACCATTAGTTGAAAAACTAGTTTGTAAGCCGTCAACACCTTGGAGTTTAATGTTTTTATTAAGGGAATATATCATTTTATTTGTATTGAAAACTTTTGAATCTTTGAAGGTAAATTGGTAAGAGGTTAGTTTCGTAACATTCAATACATCTGGAAAGTCTTTTACTAATTGTGTTGCTAGTTTAGCGACGTCTATCGATGTTGTAGTTGATTGTTTATTCGTATCGTTATTAATTCCAGTAGCATTTAGAAACGGGGATGGTTGTGATAACTTTAGTTGTTTTGCTTTGTCATTCATTAAAAGTGTAAAGTTATCTTCGTTTCCAGCAATGTGTTCTGCAAGGGCAAGTGCGGAACGATTATTCCCTGTCAAAAACAATGCATGAAGTAAATCACGAACCGTCGTTTTATCTTTCGAAGTTACTTGTATAGGACTCGTTTCTGCTCGGAAAACTTCGTTACTTATTTTTACTAATTCATCTAACTGTATTTTTCCTTCATTCAGTTGTTCCAGTGCGATATACTCTGTCATTAATTTAGATAAAGTAGCTGATTGTATAGGAGTTTCTTCATTTTTTTTATAAACAATCTCACCAGAATTAGTATCTATTAAAATAGCTGATTTAGCTTGAATAATTGGACCATTTACATAAAGATAAAAATATAAAACGATAAGTGCAGTAATAAGAAAAGATAATAATAAAACTGTTATTTTTTTTAAGAATTGCATTAGCGATCCTCCTACTATTACATCAATAATATTATTGTAAAAAGGAATGCTTAATTAGGAAGAAAGAAAAGGTAAAGAATTTCTAAAGAATTTTAAGGAATTCTTTAATTTTGGATATTGATGGAATATAAAAGGTTCAATTTCTTATATGATAAAAAATTGAACCTATAAATATGTGGTATTAAGCTTTATAAGGGAGTAATTTTACAGTGAAAGTTGTTTTTTTATCATCGCTATATACTTCAATTGTTCCTTTATGCAATTCAACAATACTTTTTGCAATTGCTAATCCGAGCCCAGATCCACCAGTGTTTGTTGAACGTGATTTTTCAACACGATAAAAACGTTCAAAAATATGAGGTAAATCAGTACTAGGGATAGGTTGTCCGTAATTTGTTATATCAATTGTAATCATGTTATTGCTTTCGTAAGCGGTAATATCAATATGATCTCCATCATTTCCATAAGTAATAGCGTTTATGATTAGATTTTCAAACACACGTACTAATTTATCCCCATCAGCTAGTACCATTAGCTTTTGAGATGGGAAAGAAGGGCGACATTCAATATTAGCTTCTTGAAGCTGTATCCGAAATTGGACAGTTAATTGTCCAAGCAATTCTACAATATCAATAGGAACAGAATATAAACTTAACTCTTTATTTTGAACGCGTGTATATTCAAACAAGTCATTCATTAATGCATTAAGACGAGTTACTTTATCGTAAATGACTTGAATATAGTATCGTAATTCTACTTCATCTCTATAATTATCATGATGGATTAAATTTACGTATCCAACTATAGATGTAAGAGGGGTTCGTAAGTCATGTGATACATTTGTAATAAGTTCGCTTTTTGCTTGTTCTGCCTGTCTTTCTTCATCAATTGATACTTTTAATTGCTCAATAATTTGATTGACCCCAGTTGCCAGTTCTTCTAAATAATTATGGTGTACGATGGAAACTTTATGATTAAAGTTTCCACTTGCAATATACCGAATCTCTTCAATCATTTTTTTTATACAAGTTTCATAGTAAACCTTTCTTTCATGACGATAAAAAATGTATAAATAGGATGAGAAAATAGAAAATAAAAACAAATAAGATACAATCATCATCCATAAAGACTCTTTTAATCCAATATATTTTTCATGGCCAAAAATTCTAATGAATTCTTTTCCTAGTTCGCTTAGAGTAAGTGAACTCTCAATTACACTCGTTACGAGGCGAAATATAATTAATTCGGTAATTGGTGTAAGAGTGATAGCTAATAAAAGCCAAAAAATAAGCTTCCACTTTGGTATATCTTTTAATATATCAAATGCTTCATTTCTCAATTTTATATCCTACTCCCCAAACCGTATGAATTAGTTTTTCACCATTCATTACGGTTTCAAGTTTATCGCGTAAATTACTAATATGGACCATTACCGTTTTATTAGAACCATAACCGTCTTCATTCCAAACTCGTTCGAATATCTCTTCAGAGCTAAATACTCTTCCAGTATTACTCGCTAGTAAATATAAAATATCAAATTCGATAGAGGTGAGCTTAATATATTCACCATTTACTTTAACCGTATGATTATGTTTATGAATTTCAACTGTACGAATGCGAATAATACCATCTTCATTCTTTGGTGTGGCAGCGTTTTGGAAAGATGATCTACGTAACAATGCTTTCACTCTAGCAACTAATTCTAGTGGATTAAACGGTTTAATCATATAATCATCTGCACCGGTCATAAGTCCTAATATTTTATCCATATCTTCAGCTTTTGCACTAAGCATAAGGATAGGTACAGTATTATTTTCACGCACTTCTTGACAAACTTCTAATCCATTTCGTTTTGGCATCATAATATCCAAAAGCATAAGATCAACTTCATATGTACATATCATTTGTAATGCTTCATCACCATCATAAGCTTTATAAATGTTATAACCTTCATTTCGCAAATAAACAGCGAGTAATTCTACAATATCTTTATCATCATCAATAATTAATATGTTTTTATTCATCATATAGTTCCTTTCCTTGCGAATCATCAATATTACTATAATATCAAACATTTATGTATTTTGTAGTAATGTTTCTACATTAAATTTCACATAACGTATTAAAAAGGAATTAATACAATTATAACGAATACAAAATAAGAAGGAGATTTAAATTTCACATTATATTGAAAGTTAGTTATAAGGGGGACTTGCTATGTTATATAATGATATATATTCATTTACTCCAACTGGAAAAATAGAAAATGATATTAAAGCTTTTCTATTAAAATACAATAAAGAATTTACATATAAACATTCAATTCGTGTGGCAAATGAGGCAAGAAAAATTGCGGGAATATTTTATGAAGATGAAGAAAAAGCAGCGATTGCAGGATGTTTACATGATATTAGTGCAATCTTTCCGAACGAGGAGCGAATTGCAGTTGCTGAAAAATTTGGAATAGAAATATTACAAGAAGAAAGAGAATTTCCAATGATTATTCATCAAAAATTATCGAGAGTAATTGCAAAAGAGGTATTTAAAGTAGAAGATAAAGAAGTTTTAAATGCTATCTGTTGCCACACTACTTTGCGTAAACATGCTACAAAGATGGATTTAGTACTATTTGTTGCTGATAAATTAGAATGGGATCAAATAGGGACACCTCCATATTTAATAAATGTAAAAAAAGCTTTAGGAAACTCTTTAGAACATGCTGCTTTTGTATATATTTCATATTTGTGGGAAAGAAAAGATACATTAAAAGTCATACACCCGTGGTTAGAAGAAGCATATTGGTATTTAAAAGAAATTGTAGAGTAGAAAGGGTATAAAAATGCAATTAAAAGAATATATGAATCAAAGATTCCCAGGAGTTACATTAGTACCGTCCATATACTTTCAGTGGGAAAATCATCTTCATTTTGATTTTGGGAAAGATAAATATCAATTCAAAGAAGATGGTAACACGTATAATATGGAATATTTCACACAACTATATAGGTATAATAAAAGTCTATTTAAAGATATATTTTCTAAAGAAGATACCATCTTTTTAGTCACAAATGTTTATCGATTTAAACAGGAAAATATAAAAAATGCGCAGAAAATAAATGTATACAATAGGTTTATTAAAAAGAGGGATTTAAAGTTTCATATAAGACAAGAAACATTCCCTTTTCTATTTGAAGATGAAGAAGCTGATTTATATTGTACATATCAATTTTCTTTACAATGTTTTGCAGAAGATATTAAATATGAACCGCTTATTGAAGCTGTTAATCATGAAGATTTCCCTGACCTACGTCCACGTCTAGGGCGAAAAAAAGAAATTTCATATCCAGATGTATTTTTTATAAATGTAACAAAGGATATTATCATGTTTATTTATGAAGATAGAGGATGTGAAGTAATTTCGAAGAATAAAGAAAAGATACGGGATTTATATGAGAAGTATAAAGAGTGGATACCAGAATATGAACGAGAGAGTATAGATGAGTTATTTACATGAAAATAGGAGGAAGTGAAGTGTGTAATGAAAAGGATCGCAATTGTATCTGCATGGGAACCAGAGCTTACGTATTTGCATCAACATTATCCAAGTGAGCGTGTAGAAAAAATAGCAGCTTGGGAATTTCATTTTCATTCTATTAATGAATTAGAAGTTATTTCAGTTGTAACTGGTGTCGGTAAAGTAAGTTGTGCTAGTTGTGTACAACTATTAATAAGTGAATTCCAGCCAGGCCAGTTATTTATGACAGGGATTTGCGGGAGTTTATCAGATAAGGTGAAAAATGGACACATCGTTGTAGCTCTTAATACTTTACAGCATGATGTTACAGCGGCTGGTTCAGGAGAAGATAGTTTTAATCTATATGATGGTAGAACAGCACCTATTGAAACAACTAAATCACTCGTAAAACGAATGAAGAAATTGCGTTCGTATGACCCGGTCCATTTTGGTACATTTCTATCTGGAGATCAACGTATTCGAAGTTCAGAAATGAGGTATTTACTTCATACTGTATACGGTGCTTTAGCCGTTGATCAAGAAGTGGCAGCATTTTCTTATGTATGTCGTGTAAATAACAAACCATTTCTATGTTTAAAAGCTGCCTCAGATCAAGCGAATGACAAAACGAAAGAAGAACAAAAGGTTTTTAAAATGTTAGCATGTGAACGAGCGTGTGAGCATTTAATTACTTTTTTACGTGTTTATGAGATTGCTGTAGTAAATAATGGATAGTAAGAGGGTTCTAATAATGGAAAATACAAATAAAATAGCGATTCTTGGTGCGAATGGAAAAGTCGGAAAATTTCTAGTAAATCAAGCGTTAGAAAAGGGCTATCAAGTACGAATATTAAAGAGAAATTCTAAAAATATGACGATAACTAATGAAAATATAGAGACTATCAGTGGGGATGCCCGCAATTTTTCAGTCATACAGGAATTACTTCAAGGGTGTAAAGCTGTGATTAATGCGGTGGGTCAGCCGAAAAATGAACCTTATATTTTTAGTACAGTTACGAAGCATATTTTAAAAGTAATGAAGGAATATGAAATGAAGCGCTATATTCTTATTTCTGGAGGCTCCTTAAATGTAAAAGGAGATCAGAAGGGAATTGCAAATAAAATAGGGGCTAATTTGTTTCGATTATTTCTTCCAAAGATGATGCAGGATAAATATAAAGAATTGCAAATTATACAAAGTAGTGAAGTAGATTGGACAATTGTTAGATTACCCTTTGTTATAGAAGGAAATGGTACTGGTGATATTAAAGAGAGTTTAGTAGATATGCCAGGAATCAAAATTCAAAATGGGGATATTGCACCGTTTGTTATAAAACAAATAAATAGTGAGACATATGTAGGAAAATGTCCACTCATTTCAAATTAAGAGGTGAATTATAATTGCATACGTATTATGGAGAACTTTGTACAAAGATATATGAAAGTGATAAATCAATTGCAGCCGGAAAAGAATTGGATTTTTATCTTTCTTTTGCAAAAGATAAAAATATACATGTGTTAGAACCAATGTGCGGAAATGGTAGAATGTTAATTCCTTTTATGCAAAATGGTGTGAATATAGAGGGATTCGATATTTCGAAAGATATGCTTAAAGTTTGTAAAGATAAAGCAGAAAAATTAAATTTAAAACCGGTTGTGTCACAAGGGAAAATAGAAGAATACTATAGTGATAAAAAATATGATCTTATTATGATCCCTATAGGTTCATTTTCACTTTTACCAAATAATTTAGTAGACATTAGTCTTCAAAATATGAAAAATAACTTAAAGGAAAATGGAAAATTACTTCTTACAGTTGTACAAGGTGGAAGTGAGACAGAACAAATTTTAGATTGGATAGAGACAAATAGAAAAGAAATTAACAATGAATTAATTGTTGAGTATAGAAAAGTTTCATATGATAAGGTGCAAAAACTTCTAAATATTATACTGAAATACGAAATCATTCATGATGAGAAAATAAAAGAAACTGAGATTATGGATTTTCCTATAAGACTATATGATTTAAAAGAATTTGAAAATATACTTATTACTAATGGGTTTAGTCAAATTGTTGTTCATGAAATAAAAGATGGATATGGTGAAGGTAATTCATTTCATGTATTTGAATGCAGTTTATAACGAGTCAAAGCGGGGGATTATACTTATATGATTCAATACAAAAGATGTAGTGAAGTAAGTATAGATTTGGTATATGAAGCTTTTAAGGACGGATTTTCAGATTATATTATTAAAATGGATGTTTCAAAAGAAGACTTTATAAAAAGGTTTTTTGGACCAGAAGGGAATTCACTGGAACACTCTTTTATTGCGTTAGACGGTGACAAATCTGTTGGTGTAATACTTGGTGGTATTAAGGTGTATGAAAGTATAAAAACAATGCGCTGCGGAACATTAGCTGTTCATCCAGAGTTTCGAGGCATTGGTGTAAGTCAAAATTTATTTGAGTTACATAAAGAAGAAGCGACACAAAATAAATGTAAGCAGCTTTTTCTTGAAGTTATTGTAGGAAACGATCGGGCGATTCATTTTTATAACAAATTAGGTTATGAAAAAGTATATGATCTTTCTTATTATAATTTAAATGATTTAACTAAAATAATGAATAAAGGTAATAAAAATATTGAAGTAAAACAATTAGAATTTCCAACATTTAAAGTTGAAATTCAGAAATGGCTAAACTTCCATATAAATTGGCAAAATGATATTGATTATATCGAAAAAACAAATCATACATTTTACGGTGCATATGTTGATAGTGATATAAAAGGTTCTGTATGTGTAAATGAACAAGGAAAAATTAGTTTTATTTTCATAGACAAAGACTATAGAAATATTGGTGTTGGGATGAAATTATTACAGGTAGCAAGTGAAGAATTAAAGTTATCAAGTTTATCAATTGGGTTTCCAAACAACAATTTACTGGAAGGGTTTTTAAAGAAATCTGGATTTGAAAAGAATTCTTTAGCACAATATGAAATGTATTTATTGCTATAAAAAGCGGAAGGAATTATTCTTTTCGCTTTTTATTTTGTACTATAAACGTTTTTGCTGTATGTGGGAGGATAAGTAAAAACAACAGAAGTTTTGTTATCTATCTTATTGAACTAACTGGCACTTTAGTTGAAGAAGGAAAAAATATAGTAAACATAGAATATATTAATACATTAAAAGATTTATGAGGTGAAAGTGATGGCAATTAAGCAAGACGAAATTAAAGTAGTAGTCGGAGCTGGAGTATTTAATAATAATCCAGGTTGGGTTCAAACGCAAGAAGATGAACTTAATTTACTAGACAATACCACTTGGGAAGAAAGATTTGAATACAATTCCATTTCAGCTATTTTAGCAGAGCATGTATGGGAACATCTTACTTTTGAAGAAGGTGTAAAAGCAGCTGAAATTTGTTATAAATTTTTAAAGCCATCAGGTCATATTCGGTGCGGAGTACCTGATGCATTTTTCCGAGATGAAACCTACCAAAATATAGTTCAAATAGGCGGCCCTGGCCCGAAAGACCACCCAGCTGCAAGCCATAAAATCGTACATAATTATAAAACATTAACGAAAATGTTTGAAATTGCTGGATTTGAGGTAGTTTTACTTGAATATTGTGATGAAAATGGTCAATTTTATTACACAGAATGGGATGCGAATGACGGCGTTATTTTCCGCTCGAAAAGGTATGATTCTAGAAATAGAGGCGATAAACTTGGTTTTCCATCGCTAATTGTTGACGCGATTAAAAGGTAAGTCATTCACCTAAAATAGGTGTTAGTTCTATTCGTTCATGAGTCGCAAATGCGGCTTTTTTTATTTGTTTTGTAAACCTACATTTAGCAAGGAATTAGACATACATAATAAGTGATTTTGAACATTACATAACTTGATTTGAATACTATATTAGCTCTTATTAACACCATTTATCTTAAAGGAAATTGCTTTTAAATATTTAATGGAAATATTATATAAAATAAATAAATCAACGTTTTCTCATGTTGAATTTTTTTGTGGAAATGTTGAGGTACGCCTATTGTAATAAACATATGGAGAGAATATATAATAAATCAATGTTCAAATTACCATTCACACATTAAATTAATATTTCATTGCCATAGAGATTTCTTTTATACATAA
The DNA here is from genome assembly GCF_044909215.1 of Bacillus sp. RC252. NCBI lineage: Bacteria > Bacillati > Bacillota > Bacilli > Caryophanales > Bacillaceae > Bacillus > Bacillus sp. RC252. The sequence goes on from NZ_JBIYDV010000035.1 coordinate 13,100, forward strand.
ATTCGTGTAAAATAAAATAAGAACATACATTCTGTACACGAGTAGGAGGCAATAAATATGTTGGCTGAAATAGAGAAACAAACTGACGGCTATATTGTGAAATTTGAACGCCAATTTTCTTATACAATAGAAGAAGTTTGGTCTGTTTTAACTGAAAACAGCAAGCTTAAAAAATGGATGTCTAATTTACAGATTGAAAATCTTAAAACAGGTGGAATTATAAAGTTCGACATGATGGATGGTTCATTTTTAAATATTGATATTTTAGATTACCAACTAAATTCAGTACTTGAATTCACATGGGATAAAGATCGTGTCCGATTTGAAATACATAAAGAGGAAAATGGTTCTCTTTTACTACTTAAAGAATACATTCATGAATTAACTGATCATACACCAAAAGATATAGCTGGTTGGCATATTTGTCTTGACCTTTTTTCTTCAGTTTTAGAAGAGGAAGAGAAGGAATTTTCTAAAAACGAATGGCAACAATGGTTCGAAAAATACAAGGATAAGATTCAAGAAGTGAGAGGATAATTGTATAATAGGCAATATTCATTATGTAATTATTATATTGTAAAAATGATTTTATGGAAAAATAAGAATAGAGGTTAATATGAAAGTAAATCAATTAATTGCTAATAACATAAATAAACTTGATACTGTTATTCCATTTAATAAATCACTTGGTATTGCTGGTTTATCTGGATCTGGAAAAACAACTCTTTGTCAAACAATTGGTGAAGAATCAAAGAAGCGTCTAGTTTCCTTATTGCCAAAGGCTGAATATCAATATTTATTTCCTAATATTATGGAAACTAATTTTAGTGCCATTAAGATGGAGGAAATACCTTTAGTACTTTTTTTAGGAAAATCATCAATTTCTTCCAATCCGCGTTCGACGATTGGTACTCATACAGGTGTTTTTAAAGAGATTCGTGAAAAACTAGCGGAAGAATTTAATCTTTCTCCTGAAGTCTTTTCATTTAATAATCAATTAGGTTGGTGTGCTGGCTGTAAAGGGCGTGGTACTACTAAAAATATTGAGTGTAAAAAATGTAAGGGGAAACGTTATAGTGAAGAAGTTGAACAACGTACTATTGAGTTATTTGCTAAAGCACATACAATTTCGGATATTAACGATTTAAGTGTTGAATCTATTCTTTCATTAGCAGAAGAATTAAATATTAGTGAAGCAAAACAACATATATTGCAAAATATTATCAATATGAACATTGGTTATTTAACATTAAATCGAATTATGGGTACGTTGTCAGGTGGAGAATTAACACGACTTTACTTAGCTGAATTCATGGCAGTTAGTGAAAATACTGTAATTATTATTGATGAGATTTCAGTTGGACTTGATAATGAAACATTATTACAAATATTAGAAGAAATCAAGCAATTAGGGTGTAAAAATCAAATCTGGCTCATTGATCATTCAGATACAGTACTGGATACAACAGATGAGCAATTGTTCTTCGGACCTGGTAGCGGAAAATATGGTGGACAAATCGTGAAAGAATCACCAAGACCAAAACCAATACTATCGGAACGAAATTACGAAATGCCAACAGAATATTATACATTTCATGAATTATATTGCCGAAATATCCAAATGACTGAGTTTCAGATTCCTAAAAATAGACTTGTAACTGTTACAGGAGAGTCTGGATGCGGGAAATCTACACTTGTCAATGAGTGTTTAGCTACAGATTTCTTGAAACGATATCCAAAAGATAAACTAGTTATGGTAGGGCAAGACCGAAACCAATCGATTACAAGTCGATCAACTGTAGCAACTTTCCTAGATGTTAAAAAGAAACTGACAAAGTATAGTGAAGAAATTGATGATATTTTTGAGCGCTCAATTGAGGATATTATTGATGAAATTCCAAATGAAGATATTGCGTATAAACGCTTGAGCCTACTAATCAAATTAGGACTGGGATATTTAACATTAGAACGAAAAACACAAACATTATCAACGGGTGAGTTTCAATGTGTTCATTTAGTTTCTGAGTTATTTGCAAAAACAAGAAATCCACATACATTGTTTATTTTTGATGAGCCCTCAAAAGGTTTATCGCAAAATATTTTAAATCAATTTATAGATAGTGTTAGAGGGATATTGCAAGATGAATCAGTCTCTATCATAATGATTGAGCATAACAGTTACATGCTAGAAAGCTCTGATTATATTGTCGATTTTGGAAAAAGACAGGTTGAATCTATAGAGCATCTTGATGTAGTAAGTCATGAGGATTATTATCGTCAAAAAAGAAGTGTGAATAATGCTGAACAAATACACATTTCTTCAACGCTTAAGCGTAAAGAAGGAGTTCACTATTTAAAAGAAAATCATATTAACTATTTTAAAAATGCTGAAAACGTTTATAAGGGTGGTATTTTAAAAAGCTTATCATCAATGGCACGATTAATTTATGGTGAATATGAATCTGATACAATGGCACCTGTTGTTGCTATTGATCTCGAAAGACATTTGTATAGTCAATATAGTTTCTTATATGAAATTGGTGGATTGATCAATCATATTGTAGCTGTTCATCCGACTAATAAAGATACGAGAAGTTTCGATTTCTATTCTCAGGATAATCATTGCCGATCTTGTTCTGGACGTCTTCAAATTGAAGTTTTTGATAAAGAAATTACAATTCAAGATAAAAACGTTCCATTTTGGGATGGTCTATTCGATTCGGAAATCATGAAAGTATTAAAATTTTATCAATATGAAAAAATAGAATTTCTATTTGAAGAAATTAAAAATGAGCTTGGTCATGATTTGACGAAAAGCTATAATGATATGTCTGAGGAAGAGAAACATACATTTTGGTACGGCTATTTTGATAAGTCCTTTTATGATAAGAAAGGAAAGACACGTAGAACATGGGTAGGATTTAATACGATTATTGGCGGGTATATTGTTATTTCAAAAGCAGCTATTAAAGAAGATATTAAGACTTCTAAAGAAATGATGACATGTCCAATTTGTAAGGGGACTTTATTAAATCACCATAAACCACTTAATTTTGGAGATACAGATATTCGTGAAATTATTAATCAGCCGCTTAACGAAGTATTAAAAATTGTAGGAGATTTGCCTGTACTCGTCAAATTGAAATCTATCGTAGGTGACGATATGATTATGACAGAAGATGTTTCTTTATTACCTAGAAATATACAAGTCGCACTGAAAATGTTTGAATTAGAACAAGCAAGCTTTTCAAATTATGAAATGGTGTTACAAAATGTTTTACCATTCTGGGACAAAATAAAAGGAAATATAGAATCCATTTGCTTCAACAATCAAGTAACTATTTGTGATTTTCCTAATGTTTATGAAACAAGAGAAACCATTATAGATAAGTATTTCACAAATGGTAAATATAAAAAACTAACATATGTATACGAAGCATTTGGTTACAAAAAATTAGTTACCCAAATTAATAAAATTAAAAAAAGCAACCCGTGTCCATTCTGTAACGGAAAGAAAGTTATAACCGAAGATAATCTACATGATGGCGTGTTTAAATTAACAATTCCATGTATAACTTGTAATGCAAGTGGTATTAACGATGAAGGACTTAAAGAAATCGTTGATGGAATAGATGTGCAAACATGGTTAACCGGAAAAGTTAGTGATGTTGTGGATGAAAGCTTACGAACTGAGGATGTTGCAGACATTCTAATATTTAATCGAATTCGTGAGTTGAATAAGCGAGAAATGATGGCAGTTTATGAATGTCTTGAGAAAAATAATTAAATTAAGAAGAATAAAAAATAGTGGTTAGTTAGGGATTAAAAACTCATTTGCAATAATCTGCAAATGAGTTTTTATGTTGAAGAAGAGTTTCTTTAAACGTGTTAAGGTAGATAGATAATAGAGCAAGAAAAATCTATTTGTAATACCAATATAAATTATTCTTAAATTTTAAACTGAAAGGTATTACAGGTTAGCATTTATGTTTAAGTTTTGTTAGTCTTTCTAAGATGTAAATACATTTATCTGTGAGAGTTAGTTTTAAATCGTTAATTATGATCATTTATTATATAATTATTGACGTATAAAAATGTTTTTTGGGGATAATAATTTAGGTTATTTGGATAATAACAAAAAGAATATGCTACTTTTTTAGTGATTGTATAATTATTAGAATTTTTAAATTTAACAGAAATATATACTTGAATGAAGTATATATTTCTGTTAAATTTATCCTATGGATAGAACAAGTTTAATTAAAGGGAATTTAGAAATGTGTGTATTGTCTATTTTGTCTACAAAGAAAAGTTATGGTTATGAAATTATGAAAGAACTCGAAGTACATAATTTAAAATTGAAAGGAGTAGGAAGTATTTATCCCATTTTAACTAAACTGAAAAATCAAGAGTGGGTTAATACTTATCAAGAGGTGACGGATAGTGGTAAAGTTAGGATTTATTACGAAATTAATGAAAATGGAAAATTACGTCTTGAGAAGAAAGTTAATGAATGGTTAGAGTTGCAATCTGATATTAAAATATTATTAAAGAGTGGATTGAAAGGAGACCTTCTGAAATGAGGAATGAATTAAACGGTAAAGAAACGCAATTTTTAACTGACGTACTTAAGGAATTAGAGCAATACGATATAAGTTTAGAAGAAAGGGAAAATATTAAACAACAAATTTTAGAGCATATCCAAGAATGTCGTGAACATGGTGAGGAAAGTATAAATGACCTAGGAACGCCTCAATTATTTGTTCAAGACTTTTTGGAGATAAATGAAATTGATCTGCGAGTGAAAATGAAACAACTTCAAAATATAAATAAAAAATCTAATACATTAATCATAATTGGCATATTCGTCGCATTTATTACATACCTCATTTCACAAACTACACTTTCAATATTTTTAACTGAATCCCTTAATCCAACCAACAGTGAAAATAACTTTAATTTTAATCTTTTATATCGAATAGCAGAAAATCAATGGTGGAACTCTATATTAATAACGATTAGTTTAATGGTTTCTTTATTAATATCTATAATTTTAGTAATTTATAAAAAAAGAAAGTTATCCGAAGTACATTAAGATGAAGATATCGAAATATAAATTGTTTCTAATTTGTATAGTTTGTAATGTATTAATGTTATGTATTGCACATTCAAAAGTTTACGCTCAGCAAAATATTAGAGTTACTTTAGATATTTATATTGAAAAATTTTTAAAGGAACATAAAATTCCAGGAGCTTCAGTAGCTATTGTACATAATAGAGATGTATTTTACACAAAATTATGGGGGGTTACTGGAGAATCTGAAAAAAAGATAACTAGTAAAACACCATTTGCAATTGGATCAATAAGTAAATCTTTAACTGGTCTAGCTATAGTGAAGTTAATAGAAAATAAAAAAATAAATTTAGAGGATTCAGTCCAACAACATCTTCCTTGGTTTAAAGTAAAAGATAATCAATCGGCCTCAAATATAACAATCCAACATCTACTAACACATTCAAGTGGAATGAGTACCTATGAAGGTTTAGCATTATCAGATAAGCAATCAAAGACTACTACGGCTATAAAAGAAAATGTAATGAAACTGTCGAATGTAACATTAACTGCTCCCCCAGGACAAAAATATCAATATAGTAATGCAAATTATCTCGTTCTTGGTGCACTTATTGAGGAAGTTTCAAAAGAGACATACTCTACTTATATGGAGAAGCAAATTTTTCAGCCATTAAGAATGAATGGGGCAGCAGCAAATAGTGAAGATTCTTATAAAAAGGGTTATTTAACAGGTTATCAATCATGGTTTGGAATACCAAGAAAAAGTACGGTGTCGTATGATAATGGTGGGACACCATATGGATATATTACAGCAAATCTAGAAGATATGATTCAATTCATTAAGTTTTTGAATCACCAAGAGCATACACAATTTTTAAATAAAGATAGTATGGATCTTTATTTATCTCCATTATATAAAATAGATTCAGCGAAATATTATGGTTTTGGACTGAGGACAACAAATATAAATGGAAACGAAAAGATGGTTTGGCATTCAGGCTCAACTCCTGATTCACATGCAGAAATATTTATTTTAAATGAAACTGGCTGGGGTGTTGTGATTTTAACGAATAAAAATCATGTTTTAGAAGAAGCATCACTACCAGAATTTAAAAAAGGGATTATTAATATTTTGAATGGTGAAGAACCGGTTGATATACCAAAAAATATACCAATAGTTCAAATTGTTATGTCAATATTAATATTCGCACTTTTCATTACAGCAATTATGTTAATAATAAAGTATAAATGTAAGAAAATTTGTAAAAAAATGACCTGGCTTTTTCTAGGGAGTTTATTTCTAATATTATCTATTACTTTAATTCCACTTCTTATTTATAGTACAAATTCACCGTGGCAGACGATTAAAACGTTTTCTGCAGATGTAGCGTTGCTCATTAGTATTATAGTTACTTTATTGAATGTAAATGGATTAATATCAATATATATTGCGTTGAAAAGTGAATTGGTAAATAAGTCGTAAGAACTTTTAATTATATAAATATAATACATTAAATAATTGTTTAAACTGTTATAAATAGTTCACTCTCACACAATGTCATTGTTTAAGCTTAAGTTGAGCTTCGAATAATTGTAATAAATAGGAGGAACTAATGTTCAAAATAGGAGATTTTTCAAAACTATCTTCCATTAGTATACGTATGTTGAGACATTACGATAAAGTAGAATTATTACAACCAGTAAAAGTCGATGAGCAAAGTGGTTATCGATTTTATTCAGCAGCCCAATTAAAGAAAGTAAATCAAATTCAAGTGTTAAAAGATATGGGATTTAATATTGCCACTATTAAAGAATTAGTAGAGAGTGAAAATATTGAAGTAATAAAGTCACAATTTGAAAATCGTAGTGCTCAAGTAAAGGAAGAAATGGACGATCTCAAAAAACAATTACGTCTCCTCGAAGACTCAATGAAAACGATGAGAGAGGATGTTATTGAAATGAACTATCATGTTTCATTAAAAGAAATTCCAGAAAGAAATGTAGCAAGTGTTAGAAAGGTTATTCCATCGTATAATTGCGAAGGGGATTTATGGAGTATATTGATGCAAGAAATTAATGTTAAAAATATTAGTATAGCTAATCCGAGTTATAGTATTGCTACATTCCATGATCAAGAATATAAGGAAAATGATGTGGATGTAGAAATACAGATAAATATTTTAGGGGAGCATGAAAATACAAAAGATGTTAATTTCAAAAAGATAGATCCATCCTATGTAGCTTCAATAACAGTTAACGGAAGTTATGAACAAATGACAGCTGTAAATGAGGCGGCAGCAAAATGGATTGAAACAGAAGGTTATGAATTAGCCGGACCGATGTTTAATATTTATCACGTTAGTCCAGCGATGGAATCAGATCCTAATAAGTGGGTTACAGAGGTTTGTTATCCGATAAACAAATAAACAATAAAGTAAAAAAGGCATCGTATATGCCTTTTTTACTTTATTTCCATCTGAAAATATTTAGCACAAAGGACTCGTTGATTAACCATAATAGCCTCCTTAATACTAGTTAATCTAAGGAGGCATTGAATTGTTATAAATTAATGATATGTGTATCCTCCATCAGGAAATAATACATTACCTGTAGTAAAACCATTTTGCATTAAATACAGGACAGTATGTGCAATTTCATCATTATACCCAGGTCTCTGTAAAAGAGAAAGAGATTTATAATCTTCATAAGCAGCTAGTCTTTTCTCATTTTGTTCATTCTCTCTTCGTATCGTTCCAGGAGAAACAACATTAACTCTAATAGGAGCTAATTCAACAGCTAAAGCTTTCCCTAAGCTTTCAATAGCACCATTACAAGCGCCATAAGCAGGTGCACCTTTAAGTGGTCTTTGACTAAATGCACCGGACATTAACACGATAGATCCAGATTTTGAAAGAAAAGGAATCGCATATTTTACGGCGTAATATTGTGGCCAAAACTTTCCGATAAAGCTGCTTTCAGCAATTTCCTCTGTAGCGGTTATTGGTCCAAGTGTGTAAGAGGCTCCCGGTGTGAATAAATGATCAAAATTCCCAACTGTCTTGAAAAAATCTTGTAATTGGTTTTTATTTTGATTATCCAATACATAAGTTTGAAGATGGTTGTTATTTATTATTTCTCGAGCAGCCTTTAGTTTTTCTTCCGAGCGCCCTGCAATAATAACATGTGCACCTTGTCCGATTGCTTGTTTTACTGTTGCTAATCCAATACCAGAGCTTCCACCAATGATAACGATATGTTTATCTTTTAATGCAGTAATAGACATGATTAAACATCTCCCTTAATATAAGATTTAAAATAAGTTGTGTTAATTTTATTATTCGTTAAAAAATGACTATTGAAAAGTACGCACTTTATATGTACTTAGTCGCTAATTTCGTACTAATCGCTTGTTATATGGATACATAATATAAAGAATTATTCATTATAATTTATGATTTGAGGGGAGTGGTGAGGAAAATGAATTTAGAGGAACCGAAATTAAAAGGGGTAATAGCAACATTACAAATAATCGGAGGTAAATGGAAACCACTCATTTTATTTATATTATTAACAGATGGAACGAAACGGTTTGGTGAATTAAAGCGATTAATACCAGACATTTCTCAAGGAACATTAGCGAAGCAGCTTCGTGAATTAGAGCACGATCAACTAATAAAACGCGAAATTTATCAAGAAATACCACCTAAAGTGGAATATAGCTTAACTGAGCATGGAAAAACAGTTAGTATTGTTTTGGATAGTATGTGTGGTTGGGGAAGAGGACATTTAGAATATATCGATAAAAACAAACTATAATATTATTATGTAAACTTCTTGTGCGCATGGTATATATTTTTCTTATAATTTGCATTTTATAATATATAATAGAAAGTAAGAACATTGTGGTAGTTATTGAATGAAATTAAGGGTCGATATTGGAAAGGAGTGATGTTTTATGAATAAACAGAAGAAAACAAAGTATGAGGTAAAAATAATTTGAGTATGCGTATCATACCTCTATAAACTACGTTCGCTCAAAGCTAGGAGCAGCGCATGATAAATATTACAATAGGAAAAAATCAATACCCAATAACATTAGCTGAGGATCATAATTTTGATTGGTTAAAGGGTGTAGAAATATTTACTGTTTTTGATCAACAAGATTCAGGAAATATTAGTTTTGGTATTATTGAAAATGGACATCGTTACTTTTTGAAGTATGCCGGTGCTCGTAATTTAGAATATAAAGGTAATGTAGAGGACGCAATCCAACGACTAATGAAAGCAAAAGAAGTGTATGAACAAATTAAACATCCTTTACTAGTTCCATATATTAATTCCATTCAAATGCAAAATGGATTTTGTTTAAGGTTTCATTGGATTGATGGGGAATGCATGCACAATCATTGGGACTTTACACCGTTTGAAAAGCACCACGCACCAAATTCGCCGTTTGTAAAGCTTAGAAAATTATGCGTGACGGAGAGACTTAACATATTGACACAAATTTTTGAGTTTGCAGCATATGTGGAGTCACTAGGATATGTCATGGTTGATTTTTATGACGGTAGTATTTTATATAATTTCGAGCAATCAAAACTGACGATTTGTGATATTGATTTTTTTCAAAAAGCACCTGTATTTAATGAAATTGGGGAGAATTTCTGGGGAGCAGGTCGTTTCAAAGCATCGGAAGAATATGAACTGCATGCACAAATTACAAGCGAAACGAATGTGTATGTACTAGCTGGAATTGCTTTCGCTTTTATCGGCGGAAAAAATGATAAAAGCTATGAAAAATGGGAAAGCATACAAGAATTATATAATATATGTAAAAAAGCGCTACATAAAGAAAAAAATAAAAGGTATCGCACTGTTCAAGCGTTTCATGAAGCTTGGCTTGCATATATAGAATAAATAATGGATGGCTCATTTTTATTAGACAGCTAAGGAATATAAAAGCATCAACAAAGGGGAAAACATAAAATGAACGAATTAGAGTACAAAAACTTTTATGATAAAGTAGGCAGATTAAATGGATGGGATTTTAGTAAAATAAAATGTGAAACTGTAGGAGATTCATGGGACTTTTATGGCGAGGTAAAAGAAAGATGCAAGTCATCACATATTTTACTTGATGTTGGTACAGGTGGAGGAGAAAATGTACTTAACATAGCATCTTCAGCTGCATCACTGATTGGAATAGATAATTCTAATGGAATGATCAAAACAGCACATTTTAATTTGAATAAAGCAGGTGTACAAAACGTTGAATTTCTCCAAATGGATTCTGAAGTTTTAACGTTTCCGCATGCTCATTTTGATATTGCTTCAAGTTGTCATGCGCCGTTTGTAGCATCTGAATTGGCAAAAGTAATGAAAAAAGGTGCTTTTTTCTTAACACAACAAGTTAGCGAATATGATAAATTAAATCTTAAAGAAGCATTTGGTAGAGGGCAATGCTTAGGTGAAAGAGATGGTACGTTAAAAGATAAGTATATGGGTGAACTTATTAGTGCAGGATTTGAACTCGTGCAAGTACGTGAATATGATGTAACCGATTATTACAGTACTCCTGAGGATCTCATTTTTTTATTAAAACATACGCCTATTATTCCTAGATTTGGAGAAAAAGAAGAGGACTTTAATATTTTACAAAAGTTCATTGACGCTAATAGTTCCGAAAAAGGTATTCGTACGAATTCAAAAAGGTTTATGATTATTGCTGTTAAATCATAGTGTATTTTAACGTAAAAGCTGATTTTCTTTAAAAGAAAATCAGCTTTTTTTGTGGAAAAGAATGCAGGGAAAACTGGCAGTATAGTAAAAGTAATTCCTGATACTACACATTTGTTACACTGGGATAAACCAGAAGTTGTTATAGCGGAAATAAAAAGTAATTGGAGCTAACATATTCATACTAAAGTTGTAGTTTTTACATGAAAAATCCACCCTTCGGTTTGATTTTATCTATTTATAAGTGTAATACAATAAGAATAGATAGTAAGAAACAAGGGGGAATGTAGTGTGATTACACATATATCAGATATAAAACTACAAACGGTTTCCATAGAAGGGGTAAAACAAGTTTATAAAGACATATTATCTTTTCCAATAAAAAAAGAAACCGAATCATATATTCAATTTGAAGTAACACCGTATACAACAATTAGTTTTCAAGAAGTATATGAACCAATTGCACCTGCGCATTTCGCTTTTGAGATCCCATATTCAAAGTTTCATGAAACGGCAAAATGGCTTAAAGAGTCTGGATTACTCATTGTGAAATGGAAAGATGGTCATACAATTGGTGAGGAGAATGGTCTATTCAATTTATACTTTAAAGATGGTGATGGAAATCTTCTCGAAATTATTGCACATAGTTATGTTAAAGAAGATGTATTAGTCCCGCATTCACCGTTAAACATTTTATACGTAAGGGAAATTGGTCTTCCGGTTAAAAGTGTACCTGTATTTACGGAATGGTTGAAATCAAATCTAGACATGAAAACGAAGGAAGATGGGGATATTTTCAACTTTGTTATAGGTGGCACTGCATATATCATCGCAACCTGGTGGCAGCGACCTTGGATTCCCATTGCGATGAAAGCTTTACCACCGAAAGTACATGTTTCATTCGGAACACCGGATCATGCGTTTTTACAACAAATCCAAAATAATTTTAAGAAAAATAGTGTTCCATTTGAAAGTAAACAAAATGAAATATCATTTATTCAACAAGGGTATTCATTTTCTGTTTTGCATACACCAGAGTTTCATTCCGATATTCCTAGAAAATTAAACTTACCACTTTCTATATAATTATAGGTAGGGGTAAGTTTTTTTAATTTTCATGAAGAAGGGTATCAGTATAATTACACTGAATTTATAGAGGACTATAAGGCGTTATTCTAATTTACTGTAAGGAGAGAAATGAATTGAATCTAGGAAATCCGATAGCCAAAGGAAATACGGCTGAAATTTATCTTTGTGATAATAAAGTTGTGAAATTGTTTAAAGAATACCTCCCTAATACAGAATCTCTATACGAAGCACGAAAACAAAAGTATGCATATTCATGTGGTTTACACGTTCCTAAAGTATTTGAAGTCACAGAGATACAAGGTAGACAAGCTATTATTATGGAATATGTAGAAGGGGAAAGTGTTGGTGAGCTTTTGCTTAATAATTTGAGTAAAGCGGAGCATTATATAAGTATATGTGTTAGTGAACAACAAAAAATTCATGCTATATCTGTGAGCTCGGATGAAATAGAACCGATGGAAGAAAGGCTTTATCGTCAAATTAACTCCGTACATGATCTGGATGAAAAACAAAAGGGAAATATATTAAAAAAGTTAGATTCAATCACATTTGAACCTAGAGTATGTCATGGTGATTTTCATCCGTTTAATTTAATTATGAGTACTGGTGATGTGAATATTATAGATTGGGTTGATGCTAGTTCAGGTGATATTCGTGCAGATGTGTTTCGGACATACTTATTGTATTCACAGAATTCAGTGGAATTAGCTGAAATGTATTTACATATATATTGCAAAAAAACAGGTCTATTAAGAGATGAAATTTTCCAGTGGGCTCCTATAATTAGTGCAGCTAGACTGGCAGAGACTAAACCTCTGTAAATAAAAGGTGTTTTTCATGTATTTATTCTGATTCTTGTAAGGATGGTGTATCATTTGTTTTTTACTCATTGATATTCCCTGTTATTTTTTTCTTGCTAATTCTTTTCGGTTTGTCATATACTTAAAAGAGACCAAACGTTTTCTTTTAGGAGGACACAATGCGTAAAGGTGAATTAACAAAAAGAATGATTCTTGATCGTTCCTCTGCTCTGTTTAATGTAAAGGGCTATAGTGGTTCTTCAATTTCTGATATTATGCGAGAGACTGGGCTAGAGAAGGGCGGTATTTATCGTCACTTTAAAAATAAAGATGACTTGGCTGTTCAAGCCTTTCAGCATGCAACTTCACAAATGGGAGTGCGTTATGTCGAAGAGATAAAAAAAGCATCCAATACGTTGGATAAGTTAAAAACTTTTATTTCAGTTTTTACATCTCTCATTCATAATGATCCTCTTCCTGGAGGGTGTCCAATCATGAACGTAACGTTAGAAGCAGATGATTCCCATCCTCTCATGGCAGAACAAGCACAGATAGCGATGAATCAATTACTTGGAATAATTGAAAAGATTATTACGTATGGAATTGAGCAAGGAGAGTTAAAATCAGATACTCAAGCAAAACAGATTGCTATCATCTGGATTTCTTCTCTTGAAGGAGCACTTGCCTTGTCACGCTTATACCAAGATACAGTTTATATTGATACAGTATCGTCACGACTTTTAGATGAATTGGAAAAACAAATTACGGCCAACTAAGCCGTAATTTTTATCGCAAAAAAGAGACTGTTCGGTTTCTTTTTTGAGGGGGTGATCACTTAATAGAAATTCCATGATGGAACTATGAAAAAACGGATGAGAGAAGAATGGTACTAATACAAAATAGTAAATTGAAAAATGTGTAGAATATGAACGATTTCGGCCTACCTGTTTCTAATTTTTGGAGGAGTGTGAAAAAGGATATGAGAGAAATAGAAACAATCGTAATTGGCTCTGGACCTGGAGGATATGTTGCTGCAATAAGAGCTTCACAATTAGGGAAACAAGTGGCAATTATAGAAAGAGAGAATCTTGGTGGCGTATGTGCTAACGTCGGCTGCATTCCATCTAAGGCACTTATTTCTGTAGGTCATCGTTTTGAGGAAACAAAGCATTCAGAAAATATGGGGATTTTTTCTTCTGGTGTAAATGTGGACTTCGCAAAAGTACAAAAATTTAAAAACAACGTTGTAAAGAAATTAGTAGGTGGTGTAGAAGGGTTATTAAAAAGCAATAAAGTAGAAGTGATAAAAGGTGAAGCTTATTTCATGGATGCTAACACTATACGAGTAACCAATAAAGATGCAACTCAAACATATACATTTAAAAATGCAATTATAGCTACTGGATCACGCCCAGTTGAAATTCCAACATTTAAATTTACAAAACGTGTGATTAACTCTACAGGTGCACTTAGTTTAACTGAAGTTCCAAGTAAATTGGTTGTAATCGGTGGTGGTTACATTGGTACTGAATTGGGCTCTGCTTACGCTTCCCTCGGTTCTATAGTAACAATTATTGAAGGAGGTAAAGATATTTTAACTGGCTTCGATAAACAAATGACTCAAATTGTGAAAGAAGACCTTATAAACAAAGGTGTTACAGTAATAGTAGATGCATCCGCTAAAGGTGTAGAAGAAGTTGAAAATGGTGTAATTGTTACCTACGAAATTGGTGGTGAAGAAAAGAAAGTTGACGCTGATTACGTATTAGTAACGGTTGGCCGTCGTCCTAATACTGAAAATATGGGTTTTGAAAAAATCGGTATTGAGTTTTCTGACCGCGGTTTATTAAAAGTTGATCAACAATGCCGTACTAACCTTCCGAACATTTTTGCTATAGGAGATATCATTGCTGGTCCACAGCTTGCACATAAAGCATTTTACGAAGGGAAAGTAGCTGCCGAAGCTATCTCTGGTGAACTATCATTTGTTGATTACTTGGCAATTCCAGCAGTTTGTTTCACAAATCCTGAATTAGCTACAGTTGGTTATGCTGAAGAGCGAGCAAAGGCAGAAGGCATGGAAGTAAAAGTGATTCAATCCCCATTTTCAGCAAACGGTCGTGCACTTGTATCAAATGAAGGAAAAGGGTTCTTGAGGCTATTGGTGCGTAAAGAAGATGGTGTATTAGTAGGTGCTCAAATCGTGGGAAATGGTGCATCAGAAATAATTGCCGAAATGGGTTTAGCAATTGAATCAGGCATGACAGTTGAGGATATTGCATTAACACCACATGCTCAACTAACTTTAAGTGAGATTGTGATGGAAGCTGCTGAGGCCATAATTTACAATTTTAAATAAATATTAATTAATAAAAATTGGATTGCTTCGTTTTTTAGAAATTCTAAATAAAATAAATGTAGAGATAAATAAATATGTAAAAAACAATCTTTACTAATAAACTTCTTAATAACATATTATGGCTAATTGAGCCGTTTTTTTACCGCAAAAAAGAGACTATTCGGTTTCTTTTTGTGAGAGGATTTATTCATTTATTAGAGAATAAAAAGTGAAATTATGGAAAATAAATATGAGAGGAGAATACAAATGAGTCAATTTGTTAATTCAACAATGGAAGGTAAAAATTTTAGTGCTGTTCAAGTAGGAAAGTGGGAGGATCTGCTTCAATATAAAAATGGAAATCCATTTAAAGCTCCTGGAAAGGTATTTCTTAAAGATGACTTACAATGTACAGGGATGGAAGCTTCACTAAATGTTTTCCCTCCAGGCATTTCAATGCCCTTTTATCATAAGCATAGAGAAAATGAAGAGCTGTATATCTTCGTCAAAGGACAAGGGGAATTCAAGATTGATGATGAAATCCTTGAAATCAAAGAGGGTACTGTCATAAGGGTGGCACAAGAGGGGGAAAGAATTTGGCGTAACAATTCAAGTGAACCTCTTTATTTTATTTGTATTCAAGCTAGGGCAAATACTTTGGAAGAAAGTAATATCGAGGATGGTATTAAGCTAGATAAATCCGTTGAATGGATTGAAAAATAGGTGCCACTGTACGATTAAATATCATTTCGCTCCTTGTATTTTGTCTTTTGAAGAAAACTTATCTATAGAAAAGTACATCCAATTGTTAAACTGAATGTAACAATTGGGTGTACTTCATAGGAAACCAACTGTGTTTAAAGAATGGCTTTTTTCAATCTTTATTCTATAAAGGTTCATTATCCGTACTTGCTCCTCAGTTAACTCTTCTTTATTCCAATACATATGCATTAAACTATATTCGAATATCTCCTTTAATTTAATAAACAATGGAAGCTGCTCTATCATTTCTTTAGGTAGATCATTTTCCTCCTGGTATCCGTCGATTATTGCTTTTGTAATAGAATTCTCATAGTCGACTATGTTGCCATTCCCAACGAAAGAATATTCTATCGCGCTATAGACTGGAATAGCTAAATCGAATATGTAAAAATGTTTTTCACAGTCTTGAAAATCAATCATTGTTAAATTTAAATCATTGTCCACTAATATGTTTTCTAACCATAAATCTCCATGAATTAAGCCGTAATTTGAAGTGGACTTTGGCAGCTCCTTTATAGAAGTTAAAACGTCAGATGCAATTTCTCTTATAGTAGTTTCTTCTTTTGGGATATAGTTAAGAAAATTATACTCTTCATTTTCATACCAATCGTTTATATGATTTACCGGTTGAACTCTTTCAAAGTCTTTAGATATACGATGTAATTTTCCAATTTGTTGACCGAGCTTTTTAAATACATTAGAATTCCATTCGTTTCTTGGTAAATGTATACCAGGAGCAGCTTTATATAATACAGCAAAAACTTCTTTGTCTAAGGTTATTTTCTCTACTAAATTCGCCTTTAAAGAAGGTATTATTGGAGGGACTCCTAAGCCCTTTTGATATAAAAAGTTCGTATATGTAACTTCTTCTAATTGCTCTTCATATGTTTTATAGTTTGTAATTCTAACGAAGTAAGTACCTTGTGCTGTGAGACATTGATACATTTCATTTGTTATTGGTGTCATTTCAATAAAATCCAATGGATATAGTTTATTAATTAGTTTAAGTATCTCTTTTTCTATATTATTCATTTTAACTTCCTTTCCAAACATAAATTTTCCACTCACAACACTACTAGTTCCTTAACTTACAAATTTCGTGTTTTATTTGGTAGAATCCTTTAAAAAAGATTTATCCCGTAAAAACCCGATTAGTATGGGATAATAATCAGTGGGGAGGAAGAAACTCCCCACTGATTAAAGTTTCACTTTATTGGAAGGTTAAGTAAATGTATGACAAAATAAGATAGCTGAAAAAATATGAAATGAGTAATTACATATGATATTTAAAGGTTCTAGAGAGTGGTTAATGTTATAAACCACAAGAAATATCAAAAGAAAGAAGTGGATACTTCTTATAATTTTTAGTGAGGAGGGGGATAAATGAATGAACATATACAGCTAATGATTGAATGGATTGAGGGCAATTTAAAAAAGAAGTTTTCATTAGATAAATTATCTAATTATATGGGATATTCTCCTTACTTCTGTTCGTTTAAATTTCATCAAGTAACAGGGATAAGTATTAGACGATATATTCTTCTTAGAAGATTGTATTTATCAACGGAAGATTTGACGAATGATAGAAAGATAATTGATATCGCATTTGATTACGATTACTCTTCGCAAGAGGCTTATAGTAGAGCATTTAAAACTGTTTTTGGTATAACCCCAGGAAAATTCCAACTTAACAAAATACCGGTTCAATCATTTATTAAACTCTCAATCAATGATGGCAAGGAGTGGGATAGAATGAATTTTTCTAGAAAAATTGAAGTTGATCAGTTACGAAATGCGAAGAGTGAGCTGTTTGATAAAGATGTACTAAATATATTAAATGGTCAATTTATGTATGAAGAATTTAAAAGTGAAAAACTAATGGGGGAGTCTGATTACGCTCCATTTAATGAAGCTATGTGTGTAAATACGACTACTGCACAGATTTTTGATGATGAGTTTATTAAAACAAGGGCAGAAGGACACCAAGGTACTGTAGAAAATTATACGAAAAAGGTTATTCATCCTTTAGAGAATCTTTTTAAGAAAGAGTATAAATGTATTGTTTTATGGTTCGGTGAAGATATGTTTTGCCAAATGAATCTACTTACAGTACTTTCTTACCTTGAACAGTCTGGTTATAAGGGAAAAGTATACTTAAATAGCTTCAGAGAGGATGAATTTAAAGTTAGTCAAATTGGACTTGAATTAGGGAACTATTTTTCTGTTTACAATGAAGTTCTAGTAAATCATAAAAAGCCATCTCATGAGGTACTACCTGTAATGTATCAGGCGATAGATTTATATTTAGAAATGCTAAAAGAAAATAATGTAGTAGTAAAGTATATCTCCAAAAATAAAGATTTACCAACACAAGAGTTATTAAAAAGGTTATTTAATCTTTTTCCAACAATAGGATATGGGGACCTACAATATATAGAGCTTATTAATAAAGCGAGATGAAAATTGAAACTAATTAGAAGAGAATACAGTAAAAAAGATGCACCTATACTTTAAAATGTACCCTATAGAATAGACACTGAAAAAAAAGTCTATTCTATAGGGTATTTCTTGTATAATGAGAGAAAATTGGGATCGGAGAAAGTT
>NZ_JBIYDV010000036.1:0-21870 GCF_044909215.1 Bacillus sp. RC252
AAGCGTATTAGTATAATAGAAGTTTTGTAACAAAAGATAAATGAAGGGAGAATGAAAGATATGAAAGAGCAAGTATTACAAGTAACAAAAGGTGATTTCTTAGGATCAGCAAGCGGAGCAGTAGTATTAACAGCATTAATCGTATTTCTATCAAGTGTATTAGTATAATAAAAGTTTTAAATTGTACAAAATGAAAGGAGAATGAGGAATATGAACAGTGAACAAGTGTTACAAGTAACAAAAATAGATTTATTAGGATCATTAGGCGGAGCGGTAATATTAACATCATTTATTCTATTCCTTGCAAATATATTAGTATGAAAAATATAAATACAATCATTCAAAAAAAATAAAGACTCTAACGTATTAGTAAGTAGTTAATATGTTGGAGTCTTTTTTGTTTTCCTCTCATATAAACCCTCAAGTATTAATAATATCCCCTTATCTCGCTATTTGCGGACAGTAAGACTCCTACCTCAAAAAAGGAGTTAGGTAGGAGTCGGGCTAATAATCAGTGGAGAATGAACAAAACCCCCACCGATTAAAGTTTCACTTTATTTTAAAGAGAAAAAAGTCGAATTTTATATGTAAGAAAAAAAGAGGAATTTGACAGAAAAGATAGAAAATTTTAAAGGTCAGAATTTGTTAGCTTGCTAACTAATTTCTATTAATTGATGTTGGAAGCGTTTTCGGTTGGTTTTAAGTATGGACCATTTAATCTATTTACAGGGGGATGAAGATATTATGAAACAAAAATCTATGGATACGCTAGCTGCACAAATGGAGGACTTTTTTCCGGTACGTGATGTAGATCATTTGGAATTTTACGTAGGGAATGCAAAGCAATCAAGTTATTATCTTGCGAGAGCGTTTGGATTCAAAATTGTAGCTTATTCTGGATTAGAAACAGGAAACCGTGAAAAGGTATCTTATGTTCTTGTGCAAAAAAATATGCGTTTTGTTGTGTCTGGAGCTTTAAGTAGTGATAGTCGTATTGCAGAGTTTGTAAAGACTCATGGTGATGGAGTGAAAGATGTGGCTTTACTTGTTGATGATGTTGATAAAGCATACTCTGAAGCTGTAAAACGTGGCGCTGTTGCGATTGCTCCTCCTGAAGAGTTAACAGATGAGGACGGTACATTGAAAAAAGCGGTTATTGGCACGTATGGTGATACAATTCACACGCTTGTAGAGCGTAAAAATTATAAAGGAACATTTATGCCAGGATTCCAAAAGGTTGAGTTTAATATTCCATTTGAAGAGTCTGGTTTAATTGCTGTAGACCATGTAGTTGGTAACGTTGAGAAAATGGAAGAGTGGGTTAGTTATTACGAGAATGTTATGGGCTTTAAACAAATGATCCATTTCGACGATGATGATATTAGTACAGAGTATTCGGCATTAATGTCAAAAGTTATGACGAATGGAAGCCGTATTAAGTTTCCGATTAATGAACCAGCGGATGGAAAAAGAAAATCACAAATTCAAGAATATCTAGAGTTCTATAACGGAGCAGGTGTACAGCATCTCGCTTTATTAACAAGTGATATTGTAAAAACAATTGAAGTACTTCGTGCAAATGGCGTGGAGTTTTTAGATACGCCAGATACGTATTACGATGAGTTAACAGCACGAGTGGGGAAAATTGATGAAGAAATTGATAGATTAAAAGAATTGAAGATTCTAGTAGACCGTGACGAAGAAGGTTATTTATTACAAATCTTTACGAAACCAATTGTAGATCGTCCAACTCTATTTATTGAAATCATCCAACGTAAAGGTTCTCGTGGATTTGGCGAAGGGAACTTTAAAGCGTTATTCGAATCAATTGAAAGAGAACAAGAGCGTCGCGGAAATTTATAAAATTTGTATCCACCAGCAAGAGTTCCTTTGTTGGTGGAAATTTCATTTTCATAGGGAGGAATCACGATGAAATTTGTTACATTTCGTCTCCCATCGAAAGAAATGCGAGCTGGATGGCTTGAAGGTGACAAAGTAATCGATATGAATCTTGCGAGTGATGGACAATTACCTTCTTCTATGTTCGCCTTTTTAGAGAAAGCAGATGAGTATGTAGAAGTATTGCGTAATATTAAGAATCCTGAAAAGGGTATATATTCCTTAGAGGAAGTTCAATTAGCAGCGGCAATTCCTAATCCGAGTAGCATTCGAGATTTTTATGCATTTGAGCAGCATGTAAAAACAGCTCGCGGACGAAGAGGGCTAGATGTTGTACCTGAATGGTATGATATCCCGGTTTTTTATTTTACGAACCACCGTGCTGTTATTGGACCAGATGATTTTGTTATTGGTCCGAAGAAGTCTAAAAAGCTTGATTATGAGTTAGAGATTGCTTGCGTAATTGGGAAAGAAGGACGAAACATTTCTCGTGAACGAGCAGAGGAATATATTTTTGGTTACTGCATTATGAACGACTGGAGTGCAAGGGACTTACAAGCAACAGAAATGAAAGTGGGACTCGGTCCAGCGAAAGGAAAAGATTTTGCAACTTCATTAGGAGCGTATCTCGTTACGAAAGAGGAATTAGACGTTTATCGTAACGGTGATCGTTATGATTTAGAGATGACTGCTCATGTAAATGGAAAGATATTATCAAAGGGAAACTTCCAAGATATTTACTATACATTTGCTGAAATGATTGAACGTGCTTCGGAAGATGTTACGTTATATCCAGGGGATGTTATCGGGTCTGGTACAGTGGGAACGGGCTGTATTTTGGAGCTTGGTACGGAAGAGTGGCTGCAAGATGGAGATGTTGTAGAGCTGTCGATTACGGGTTTAGGTACGTTACGTAATACGGTCAAAAAAGAAATGGAAGCAGGTGATGGGCATGTTTTATCGTCACATGGGGGAGCTACCTCATAAACGACATGTACAATTTCGTAAAAAAGATGGATCGCTTTATCGTGAGCAGGTAATGGGGACAAAAGGTTTCTCTGGTACCCAGTCTATTTTGTATCATCATTATATGCCAACAGAAGTAGGGCATGCGGCATTATCGCATTCTTGTCAGTTACAGTATGAAGAGGATGTTACTCTTGCTCATCGCCACTTCCGTACGAAAGAAAATAAAAAAACTGGTGATGCAGTAAGCGGAAGAAACTTTATGCTTGGGAATGAGGATTTATTAATTGGAGTAGTGAGTCCAACAGAAAAAATGGATTATTTTTACCGTAATGGTGATGGCGATGAAATGTTATTTGTTCATTATGGAACAGGAAAAATTGAAACGATGTTTGGAACGATTCACTATAGAAAAGGTGATTATGTAACAATTCCAATTGGAACGATTTATCGTGTTATTCCAGATGAGGGAGAGACTAAGTTTCTTGTTGTAGAGGCAAATAGCCAAATTACAACACCAAGTCGCTATCGCAATGAATATGGGCAATTGTTAGAACATAGTCCGTTTTGTGAAAGAGATATGCGTGGACCGGAGAAATTGGAGACATATGATGAAAAAGGTGAGTTTGTTGTAATGACAAAGTCGAGAGGTTATATGCACAAGCATGTGTTAGGGCACCATCCGTTAGATGTTGTTGGATGGGATGGGTATTTATATCCGTGGGTCTTTAATGTGGAGGATTTTGAACCAATTACAGGTCGTATTCATCAGCCACCACCAGTACATCAAACATTCGAAGGGCATAATTTCGTCATTTGCTCTTTCGTACCGCGTTTATACGATTATCATCCAGAATCTATTCCGGCACCATATTATCATAGTAATGTGAATAGTGATGAGGTACTGTACTATGTAGAAGGTAATTTTATGAGCCGAAAAGGTGTAGAAGAAGGTTCAATTACGCTTCATCCAAGCGGGATCCCGCATGGGCCACATCCAGGGAAAACAGAAGCGAGTATAGGGAAGAAAGAGACACTTGAACTGGCTGTTATGATAGATACATTCCGTCCGCTTCGTATTGTAAAACAAGCACATGAGACGGAAGATGAAAAATATATGTATAGCTGGATTGAAGAGGGTTCATATACTGCGAAATAAGTAAAAAGAGGCATGCTCACTACGGGAGCATGCCTCTTTTATGGAATCGACATGTATAATAATACTAAAAAAAGTTATGAAAATATATATAGATATGATTGTCTGAATCTTTTTATCAAAAGGATGATAAGAGTATAGTATGTATCTCGATAGTTTTCTGTTTATTTCGACAAAAGTATTGACTAAAAAACATGCCGTGGGTAAAATGAAAAAAGTAAATTAAATTTTCAGAAAACTAAAATCATGGAGGAGCACAGTATGAAGCAAATTTTTCAAAAGAAGCCAATTTCAACGTTACTGCAAGAAAGTAAACAAAAGACATTATCGAGAACGTTAGGGGCACTTGATTTAACAATGCTTGGAATCGGAGCAATTGTTGGAACTGGTATTTTTGTTCTTACTGGCGTTGTAGCAGCGAAACATTCTGGACCAGCTATTATATTATCATTTGCTATAGCTGCATTAGCTTGTGCCTTTGCTGCATTTTGTTACGCTGAATTTGCTTCTTCAGTTCCTGTCTCAGGGAGTGTTTACACGTACACGTATGCGACGATGGGAGAAGTATTTGCCTTCTTAATTGGATGGGATTTAATGCTCGAGTATTTATTAGCCACATCTGCTGTAGCCAATGGATGGTCAGCGTATTTTCAATCGTTATTAAAGGGATTTGGGATTCATATTCCGACCATTCTCTCCTCGGCCCCTGGTACTGGAAAGGGTGGAATAATTGATTTACCTGCAGTTCTAATTATTCTAGTTATGACGGTTCTTTTATCTAGAGGTGTTCGTGAAAGTGCACGTGTAAATAATATAATGGTATTTATTAAACTAGCAGTTGTTCTCATTTTTATCTTCGCCGGATTTAATTATGTAAAACCTGAAAATTGGACACCTTTTATGCCATTTGGGTTAGATGGTGTAATGGCTGGAGCAGCTACAGTTTTCTTCGCATTCATTGGATTTGATGCTGTATCAACAGCCGCAGAAGAAGTGAAGCGCCCACAACGCGATTTGCCGATTGGAATTATTGCATCGTTACTAGTTTGTACGGTTCTTTACATTGTTGTTTCACTTATTTTGACAGGGATTGTTCCATACGGTCAGTTGAATATATCAGATCCAGTTGCTTTCGCACTTCAATTTATTGGACAAGATAGTTTGGCGGGAGTGATATCAGTAGGAGCAATTACAGGAATTACAACTGTAATGCTAGTTATGATGTATGGGCAAGTTCGTGTTTCATATGCAATGAGCAGAGATGGATTGTTACCGAAGCGTCTTGCTAAAGTTCATCCGAAATTTAAAACACCATTTTTAAATACATGGACAACAGGTATTATTGCAGCACTTATTTCAGGATTAATAGATTTAAATGTTTTAGCACATCTTGTAAATATGGGAACTTTGTCAGCATTTGCACTTGTAGCTGTTGCTGTCATTGTGATGAGACGAACTCATCCTGATTTACCAAGGGCGTTTAAGGCGCCGCTCGTACCATTTTTACCAGCATTAACAGTTATCTTTTGCTTATATTTGATGCTTCAATTATCAGCGACAGCTTGGATTAGTTTTGGTGTTTGGATGGTTATCGGTATAGTAGTTTATTTCGCCTATAGTAGAAAGCGTAGTGTTTTAAATAATAGTAAAAAAGAAGAAGATGTAGCAAATTTATAAATGGAAAAATCCATTCTAATTCTGTTAGGATGGATTTTTATTTTGAAAATTTACATTTTTCTGAATGTATTATAAGATAATTGTTGGCGAACTAAAGGGGTGAAAATGTGAAAAATACATGGCGTGAGTTAAGAGAGATGGATCGTAACGTATGGATTCGATTTATCGGTGAGACTTTGAACGGAATTGCGATGATGATGTTAATGCCTTTTTTTGCACTATATTTAAAAGATAAGGTAGATTCTTTATTACAAGTTGGGATTATTATGGCGCTTTCTCCAATTGCTGCAAGCTTTGGCTCGCTTATAGGCGGAAGAATAGCTGATATATATGGAAGAAAGCCAATTATGATATTTTCAATGGCGAGTAATGCGTTATTAATGCTCGGTTTTTTATTTATCGAAGGATTTATTCCATACGCTATTTTATCTATTTTTTTAGGGTTAAGTAATTCTTTATTTCATCCAGCAGCATCAGCGATGGTTGCAGATGTGACGGCGCCAGAAAAAAGAACAGAAGCATATGGTTTATTGCGAATGGGACACAATATTGGTGCTGCAATTGGACCGATAATGGGAGCATCAGTAGTTGTTTTATCAAAGAACCTCGTGTTTATTATTGCTTCATCCGCTATGTTGTTTTATGCGCTACTAGTGTTAGTACTTATTAAAGAAACAATGCCAAAAATTACGGATATGACGGAAAAAAATAAAGAGAAGGAATCCGGAGCAGTTTGGAAAATTTTAATGAGAGATAAGGCGTTAATGATTTATTTGTTAGCGGGGATCATTATTTCTATGGGGTTTTCTCAAACAGAAGGCATGTTACCGCTTCACTTTGATAACGAAATGAAGGATATTTTTGGAGTCAACAATCCATACCCATATTTAATGGCATTAAATGGTCTATTAGTTGTTTTATTTCAATTTCAAATTTCAAAATGGGCGACAGATAAACCTGTTGGAAAGACGATGTTATACGGTGCGTGTTTGTTCGGAATTGGTTTGTTTTTTATAGGATGGTTACCGAAGTGGTTTGGAGAATATGATACAAATGCTACAATTATTTTAATGACGTTAATGTTTGTTTATGCCATATATACGTTAGGTGAGATGATTATGTCGCCTGTACAGATGACGTTTGTAGCGAATTTGGCCCCTGAGCATTTGAGAGGAACCTATATGGGGGCGGCGAGTTTGCAGTGGATTACAGGAAGTGCATTCGGTCCACTTCTTGGTGGTTTTTTATTGGATCGTTTGCTTGGTCACTACTTATTTACAATTTTAAGTATAGGGTGTGTAGTTGCAGGCTTTGTATATGTTTCTTTAGATCGTCTTGTTGAGCAGAGGCAAAAAGATACGCCTACAAAACAGTCTTCTTAATAAAATGAAACTTTAATCAATGTTTTTTCACCCTCCACAAATGGTAGGGTAATATAGATGACATACACACAAAGTGGATTTCTACATATTTTAGGTGCATAACTAGATTAGATAGCAATTTTGCTTTAAAGTTTAATTTTGTTTAGGTGTGTAGAAATTAAAGAGAAAAAGTGTAGAAAACCAATAAGTGGTGTCTTTTAATTATTTGTGGAAGTTACATTTTATTTCAAATAGGAACTACCTATTTTTATAAAAAGTGCTAAAATAGAAAAATGAAAACAATTGGTTAGGGTGATTTCAGTGACAAAAATTAAATTAGGTTTATTATACGGTGGAAAATCAGCTGAGCATCAAGTTTCGTTACAAACGGCTCTTGCTGCTATTAAAGCATTAAATCAAGATAAATTCGAGATTCATCCAATTTATATTACAGAACAAGGCCAATGGATGCGTGGAGAGCGTATTGAAGGCGAAGTAACAAATGTTGAGGCATTACAAATGAGTGGGGAAGAGAATACAATTTCTCCTGTATCATTAAGTACAGAAATTATCCCAACGGCAACTTCTAAACAAGAAGATGCAATTGATGTTATTTTCCCATTATTACATGGACCGAATGGCGAAGATGGAACAGTACAAGGGTTATTAGAATTACTAAACATTCCATATGTAGGTAACGGTGTATTAGCATCATCTGCTGGTATGGATAAAGTTGTTATGAAAAATATCTTTGCAGAAGCTGGATTGAAACAAGCGAAATATGCATCTTTCATTCGTAGCGCATGGGAAAAAGATCGTGAAACAGCGTATGAAAAAGTAGAAGAAGTATTAGGATATCCTTGCTTCGTAAAACCAGCAAACCTTGGTTCAAGTGTTGGTATTAATAAGTGTAACGATCGTGAAGAGCTTGAGAATGCATTCGAAGAGGCATTCCAATTTGACCGTAAAATTATTGTAGAAGAAAATATTGTAGGTCGTGAAGTAGAAGTTGGTGTATTAGGTAATGATGAGCCGAAATGTTCAGTTGTAGGTGAAATTGTACCGAAAAAAGATTTTTATGATTACAAATCGAAATACATCGATGGTGATACAGCGTTAATTATTCCAGCTGAAATGACAGAAGAAGAGTCTAATGTAATTAAGCGAGATGCAATTATCGCATTCCAATCATTAGATGGTTCGGGCTTAACACGAGCTGATTTCTTCTTAACGAAAGATGGAGAAGTATATATTAACGAAGTAAACACAATGCCAGGATTCACGCCGTTTAGTATGTTCCCTCTATTATGGCAACATACAGGGTTACCGTATCCGGAATTAATTGAAGAGCTAATTCGCTTAGCGATTGAGCGTCACGAAGAAAAACAAAAAATTAAATATACAATCTAACAAAAAAGGAGGAAGCACTATTCGAAGGAATAGTGCTTCCTCTATGTAAGGAGTGTTTTCATGATAAATCGAACGTTAAAACAAGTAGAGCAGATGATAAATGGTACTGGATTAGCAGAGCAGTATGAGGGAATTACTATACAAGGAGTGTCTATTGATACGAGGAAAATTGAAAATGGAAATTTATATGTTCCAATTCAAGGTGAACGTTTCGATGGACATGCTTTTGTAGACAAAGCTGTTGAAAATGGGGCGATTGCTACATTATGGATGAAAGATGTAGAAAACCCACCTGAAAATCTTCCGGTTATTTTTGTAGAAGATACACTAGCAGCATTGCAAATGTTAGCGAAAAACTATCGTGATCAATTAGATGTAAAAGTTATTGGTGTAACGGGTAGTAATGGTAAAACATCTACGAAAGATATTGTAACAAGTATTCTTGCGACTAAATTTAAAGTTCAAAAAACAGAAGGTAATTTCAACAACCACATCGGTTTACCTCTTACTATTTTAAATTTAGAGGAAAATACAGAAGTAGCTGTATTAGAAATGGGCATGTCAAGCCGAGGAGAAATTGAATTTCTATCTAAGTTAGCTCGTCCTAATGCAGCTATTATTACGAACATTGGTGAGGCGCACTTAATGGATTTAGGCTCTCGTGAGGCGATTGCTGAAGCGAAGTTAGAAATTGTTACAGGTTTACAAAAGGGTGGCGTGTTCGTATATAATGGAGATGAGCCGCTATTAACGAATCGTGTTCCAGAAATGAATTTAGCAGCTGAAACAGTTACATTTGGTGATGCGAGAGCAAATGATTACTATCCAACTACTGTAACATTGCAGGCTACTGGGACACACTTTAAGATGAACAGGGATGAAACTTTGTCATTCTATTTGCCAGTACTAGGAAAGCATAATGTATATAATACGCTTGCTTCAATGGCAATTGCAAAACATTTTGGTGTAACGTGGGAAGAAATGAAACAAGGTTTAGTAACACTTCAAATGACAGGTATGCGTATGGAAATTGTAAAAACAGATAGTGGTTTAACAATTATCAATGATGCTTATAATGCTAGTCCAACAGCTATGGAAGCTGCGTTCCACCTAATGAATGGTTTAGATGGATTTGCTAAAAAAATTGTTGTGCTTGGTGATATGTTAGAACTTGGAAATCAAGAAGTGCCATTTCATTATGAAGTAGGTAAATTAATTGATCCAGCAAAAATTTCATATGTATTCACATATGGTAAATTAGGGGCTCAAATTGCTGAAGGTGCAAAAATTAATTTCCCTAAAGACCGTGTAAAAGCGTATGATAGTAAAGAAGAGTTAATAAAAGAGTTGCAAGCAGTAGTCGGTACGAAAGATGTTGTATTAGTAAAAGCATCTCGCGGCATGAAATTAGAAGAAGTAATTACGATGTTGAAATAATTGGTGTATATAAATAGGGATGATAGCCACGAAAATAGTGGAAACTTATAATAAGCGCTTACAGTAAACGATAAAAAAATAAAAGTAAAGAAAAAAGCTCTGAATATGAAATAAGGTAACAGTTGGGGTTTGCTTTTTACACCTACAAAACTTATAATTGATAAAGTGTAATAACGTTTAGAAGTATTTTCGTGAAGAATATACGCCCGGTTATATACGTAAGTATTCAGGAAAATGGCTTTTCCGCAAGTTCGGAAAACGCCTTTTTTTAAATGATAAGTATAGGATAGAAAAGGAGAAGTAACATTGACAACATTTCGAGAACTAGGATTAAGTGAGTCTTTACTACAATCTGTTGAAAGTATGGGCTTTGAAGAGGCTACGCCGATTCAAGCTGAAACAATTCCACATGCATTGCAAGGTAAGGATATTATTGGGCAAGCGCAAACAGGTACAGGGAAAACAGCAGCATTCGGATTACCACTATTAGATAAAGTGGATACAAATAAAGAAGCAGTTCAAGGTATTGTTATCGCGCCAACGCGTGAATTAGCAATTCAAGTTGGAGAAGAGCTATACAAAATTGGTAAACATAAACGTGTTCGTATTCTACCAATTTATGGTGGTCAAGATATTAACCGCCAAATTCGTGCTCTAAAAAAACACCCACACATTATTGTAGGTACGCCGGGTCGTATTTTAGATCATATCAACCGTAAAACACTTCGCTTACAAAACGTAGAGACTGTTGTTCTTGACGAAGCGGATGAAATGTTAAACATGGGCTTCATTGAAGATATTGAAGCGATTTTAACAGATGTGCCAGAAACACATCAAACATTATTATTCTCAGCGACAATGCCAGATCCAATCCGTCGTATTGCTGAGCGTTTCATGACTGAGCCTCAACACATTAAAGTAAAAGCAAAAGAAGTAACAATGCCAAACATTCAGCAGTTCTATTTAGAAGTGCAAGAAAAGAAAAAGTTTGACGTGTTAACACGCTTACTAGATATTCAATCTCCAGAGCTTGCAATCATATTCGGTCGTACAAAGCGTCGTGTTGATGAATTATCAGAAGCATTGAACTTACGTGGTTATGCAGCAGAAGGTATTCACGGTGACTTAACACAAGCGAAGCGTATGTCTGTATTACGTAAATTTAAAGAAGGTACTATTGAAGTTCTTGTTGCAACAGACGTTGCTGCACGTGGTCTTGATATTTCAGGCGTAACACATGTATACAACTTCGATATCCCACAAGATCCAGAATCATACGTTCACCGTATCGGTCGTACTGGCCGTGCTGGTAAAAAAGGTATTGCAATGTTATTTGTAACACCACGTGAATCAGGACAATTAAAAAATATCGAGCGTACAACAAAACGTAAGGTTGATCGTATGGACGCACCGACACTTGACGAGGCGTTAGAAGGTCAACAACGTTTAATCGCTGAAAAACTTCAAAGCACAATTGAAAATGATAACTTATCCTACTACAAGCGTATTGCAGAAGAAATGTTAGAAGAGAATGATTCTGTAACAGTAGTAGCTGCTGCTTTAAAAATGATGACAAAAGAGCCGGATACAACTCCGATCGCTTTAACATCAGAACCACCAGTTGTTTCAAGAGGTGGCGGTGGCGGTTCTAAAAAACGCGGTGGTAACGGAAGTGGATACCGTGATGGTAACCGTAATCGTAGTCGTGATGGACGCGGCGGTGGCGATGGTCGTAACCGTGATCGCAATCGTGATGGACGTGGAAGCGGAAGTGGCGATGGTCGTAACCGTGATCGTAATCGTGATGGCGGTAGCCGTGATGCTGGTAGCCGTGATGGTAACCGTGGTCGTAAAGGTGAAGGTCGCCCTGGATCTTCAAATGGACGCGGCGAAAGAAAACATCATAGCCGTCCACAAGCTTAATAAAAAAGAGAATGCCCTTTGCTGGCATTCTCTTTTTTTATTTCTGTAATTGTGCATACTACACATAGTAACTCGTATAGAAATGAGGTGCTATATGCTTGTAAGACTTGGGTATGTTGCGATGAGTGTACATTTGAAGAATGCTTCTCCATCTCAAACGATGACATATGCACAGTTTCAGCGGATTGATGATCGAGAGGCTGCGATTCGTAAACTTGAAAGAATCGCTAATTCGAATTTGGAAAATTGCTTACGGTTATTAAAACATAATAAAGGGCATGATATATCTTTCTTTCGACTTAGTTCCAAGCTTATTCCTTTAGCGAATCATGAGGAGTTGTTAGATTGGAACTATATTCGTCCTTTAAAAGAAAATCTGAAAGAATTAGGTGAATATGCAATTCGTATGAATATGCGAATTGACTTCCATCCAGATCACTTTGTTGTACTAAATTCACCTGAGGAGAGTATTTTCAAACAATCTGTAAAGACATTGCAGATGCACAAAAAATTGTTAAAGGGTATGGGAATTGAACATAAGCAACGATGTGTATTACATGTGGGAGGAGGTTATAAAGATAAGGAGCTTGCATTAGAACGCTTTATAGAAAATTGGTCAACTGTTCCAAGAGGTATTCAAGAGATGATTATATTAGAAAATGATGACACGACCTTTTCTTTAGAAGAAACATTGTATTTAGGTGAGAAATTAGACATTCCAGTGGTGTTTGATTTGCACCACCATATGATGAATAATGACCAGGAAGATTGGCATGAAGATTGGGCGCGTGTTGTACATACGTGGGAATCGTCTTTGTTACCAGTTAAAATGCACATCTCCAGTCCTAGAGATGGAAAGAACCCGAGAGCACATGCAGATTTTATTGATGTAGATACTTTCTTATCTTTTTTGAAAAAGATAAAGGGGAGTGTTCCGCGAATTGATTGTATGATTGAGGCGAAGAAAAAGGACGAGTCTTTATTTCAACTAATGAGAGAGTTAAGTAAACAAACAGATGTGGAAATTATCGATGGTGCGAGCTTCTATATTAAATAAGCTCTGCGCCATCGTTTTTTTTGGTCCCGCTATTTGCCGGGCAGTAAGACTCCTGCCTCAAAATTCGGCGAATGCGAGGGAGTTAGGTGGGAGCCGGGCTGCCCGTAAAAGCCCGATTGGTGCGGGCTAATAATCAGTGGGGGATGGAAAATATCCCCACTGATTAAAGTTTCACTTTATTAAAAAAGGGGTGCACATGCCGCCGATTATTAAGCCGGTTAAATGGCTTATAGGATTGGCAGAGGGATTAAAGAAAGTAAATAGTAGTAATATAAGTATCATTATTGAAAAAATAGCGATGTCTCTTGGTTTTGAAGAACGATATCGACTATACAATAAAAATAATTGGGCGCCTAGTAATCCGAAAATACCACCAGATGCTCCGGCGTGAATATATTCAAGAGGCATAATAATATAAGAAGAAATATTCCCGAGAATGCCAGAAAGGAAAAAAATAATGATGAAAGAAAAGTGTCCTAGTTGTTTTTCGATAGAAGAACCAAATACAAATAAACAAATACTATTAGAAAGGAAATGTTGTAAGTCTACGTGTACAAGTAAGGAAGTTATGACACGCCACCATTCTCCTTTAGCGATATATTCATTGTAGGCTGCCAGGTGAAAGAGGGAAAAGTCGCTCAATATAATCATGACTAATTGTATAAGAAGTAAAGAAATGATAATCGGTTGTAAGGAAATGCGAGTGGATGGTATTAGCATGTTGTTAGTATCACTCCTTTTGCATCAGAAAGATTCTCTGTTATTCTTACAATATGAATGAAGAAAGCTAAATAGAAGAAGGGGATTTTGAAATGATTATAGGGATTGGAATCGATATTATTGAGTTAAAT
Source organism: Bacillus sp. RC252 (assembly GCF_044909215.1). Lineage (NCBI taxonomy): Bacteria > Bacillati > Bacillota > Bacilli > Caryophanales > Bacillaceae > Bacillus > Bacillus sp. RC252. Next base: position 13,738 of record NZ_JBIYDV010000036.1, read on the forward strand.
CGAATTGAAAAAATGCTAGATGGAAAGCTTAAATTTATGGAACGTATTTTAACTGAAAGAGAACGTGGTGTTGCCGAGGGGCTGAAAGGAAGTCGTCTTACAGAATTTGTAGCTGGAAGATTTGCAGCAAAAGAGGCGTATTCTAAAGCGGTAGGGACCGGTATCGGGAAAGAAGTGAGTTTTTTAGATATTGAAGTAAGGAATGATGATAGAGGTAAGCCGATTATCATTACAAATACAGAGCATATTGTTCATTTATCAATTAGTCATAGTAAAGAATTTGCCGTTGCTCAAGTTGTTTTGGAAAGCTCGTCACGCTAGTCTGCATATTTTATATCTTTGTCTCATATATTTGAGGTAGCGATAAGGAAGGCATATCTTCCATTCATTTATAGGGGCAAAGGGGCTGAAGTGATGAAAAGGCGTCTGTTTTTAGTTCTTGTCGGTTTATTGACCGTTTTTGTGTTGGCGGGTTGTATGGAAAAGAAACAAGAAGATGTTGTGAGAGATTTAGAAACGAAAGTTAAAAGTATGAAGAGTTATCAAGCTGAAGCGAAATTATCTATTAAAACAGGAAATGAACCTCAAGAGTACAATGTAGAAATTTGGCATAAAGAACCTTCGTATTATCGTGTGAATTTGCAGAATGCGAAAAAGGATCAGAGTCAAATTATTTTAAGGAATGATGAAGGTGTATTTGTATTAACACCGGCACTTAATAAGAGTTTCCGTTTTCAAAGTGATTGGCCGCAAAATAGTAGCCAGGCTTATTTATATGAATCACTTGTAAGAGATATTTTGCAAGATAAGAAAAATCTCTCTTTCGAGAAAACAGATAAGTATTATGTGTTTAAAACAAAAACAAATTATCAACATCAAAATATGTTGCCGAAACAAGAGATTAAGCTGAATAAAAGTGATCTAACGCCAGTTTCTGTGAAACTGATGGATAATGATCAAAATGTCCTTGTAAAAGTAGATTTCACTAAATTAAAATTTGATGCAAAGTTTGATAAAGGTGCATTTGATACGAAACAAAATATGTCTAGAGCACAAGTGGATGTTCAGACGGCAGCGAAAGAAGACAAACCGTTTGCTATTTTGTATCCACGTGATACACCGCAAGGTATGACTTTGAAAGAGGAAGAAGAGTTGAAGACAGACAGTGGCAAGCGTGCAATACTCACATACACTGGAAGTAAGAAATCCTTTACTTTAATACAAGAAAAGTCAAAAGTTGCAGAGGCCTCATCGGCGGTAAGTGTAAGTGGAGAGCCGGTTGATCTTGGTTTCACGATTGGTGCATTGACGAAAGACTCTGTAACGTGGTCACATAACGGAGTAGAATATATGCTCGTGTCTAAAGGTTTAGAGCCGAATGAGTTGTTGATGGTTGCTCGTTCGGTTACAGCGAAGCAGGTGAAGTAAACTTCTTAGACGTGGTGATATATGTGCACCACGTCTTTTCTTAGTTTGAAGGCGGATTTCATAAAAGAAGCATATAAAAGAATAAGCTTCGCATATCGTGTATAAGGAAGTGTATTTATGGAAGAAGCGCCGTTTTACCGTGACACTTGGGTGGAAGTGGATTTAGATGCGATCTATAACAATGTTACGCATATTAAAGAGTTCATTCCAAGTGATGTAGAAATTTTTGCTGTAGTTAAAGCGAATGCATATGGGCACGATTATGTACCAGTGGCTAAAACCGCATTAGAAGCAGGGGCAACAAGATTAGCAGTTGCTTTTTTAGATGAAGCTTTAGTGCTTCGGAGGGCTGGTATTACTGCACCGATTTTAGTATTAGGTCCTTCCCCTCCTCGTGATGTAAATGTTGCTGCTGAAAATGATGTAGCATTAACTGTTTTTCAAAAAGAATGGGTAGAAGACGCGATAAAGCTCTGGGATGGTTCATCAATAATGAAATTCCATATTAATTTTGATAGTGGTATGGGGAGAATTGGAATACGCGAACGCAAAGAATTAAAGGGGTTCTTAAAGAGTTTAGAAGGCGCGCCATTTTTAGAGTTAGAAGGAGTATATACACATTTTGCAACATCCGATGAGGTTGAGACTTCTTACTTTGATAAGCAATATAATACGTTCTTGCAGCAGTTAAGTTGGTTGAAAGAATTTGGAGTGAACCCTAAATTTGTCCATACAGCCAATAGTGCTGCAACGTTAAGATTTCAAGGGATTACATTTAATGCAGTGCGAATTGGTATTGCGATGTATGGACTATCCCCATCTGTAGAAATACGTCCTTTTTTACCGTTTAAATTGGAACCGGCGTTGTCACTTCATACGAAAGTTGCTCATATTAAGCAAGTGATTAAAGGGGATGGGATTAGTTATAATGTCACATACCGAACGAGAACCGAAGAATGGATTGCGACAGTTGCGATTGGGTATGCAGATGGCTGGCTTAGAAGATTGCAAGGGTTTAAGGTACTTGTAAACGGTGAAAGAGTACCGATTGTAGGGCGAGTGACAATGGATCAATTCATGATACATCTTCCTTGTGAAGTGCCACTTGGTACGAAAGTTACACTCATTGGGAGACAAGGTGATGAGTATATTAGTGCTACCGAGGTTGCTGAATATTCCGGGACTATTAATTATGAAATTATTGCAACGATAAGCTTCCGTGTACCGAGAATATTTATACGACACGGTAAAGTTGTAGAAGTAATCAATTATTTGAACGATATATAGAAGAAGGTATTATTACTCAGCACCTCGTCATTTGGAGGAGTTTCACTAATAAAGAATAGGCTCTTTTTCGCTGGGGAGCTTCTTTTTATACTTGTTATTAATATAAGTTGCAATGAAATATTACTGAAGGATTGCTTTATTTCTTGTTTGAAAGAGATAAAAAGTAAAAGAAGATGAATGTTTTATTTATGAATTGGAAAACATAAGCAAGGAATAAGGAAGTCTTTGCAACAGGCTCCATACAATGGTATTATTACAATAGGTGTCATATATATATTTGGGTGTGTAGTTGACGGTGGAGGTGTATTTTTGTGTCCGAATCAAGTGTAACTACTGAAATCGTGGTTCGGTTGCCAAAGCAAATGGTAACGGAATTGGACGGAATTGGAAAACAAGAGAATAAGAATCGCCATGAACTAATTTGCCAGGCAACACAACTGTTATTGCGTCAACATAAGACGAAGAAACGCTACCAACATGAATCAATGCGACGTGGGTACATTGAAATGGGAAAAATTAATCTTGGTATTGCATCTGAAGCTTTCTTAGCAGAGTATGAAGCAGCTCATACAGTAGAACGCTTAGTTAGCGGGGGGTAATATTTTGATTGTAAAACGCGGCGACGTGTATTTTGCAGACCTTTCCCCAGTTGTTGGTTCTGAGCAAGGAGGCGTTCGTCCGGTTCTTGTCATTCAAAATGACATCGGAAATCGTTTTAGTCCGACTGTGATTGTAGCGGCTATTACTGCACAGATTCAAAAAGCGAAATTACCCACTCATGTGGAAATTGATGCGAAAAAGTACGGTTTTGAGAGGGATTCTGTTATTTTACTTGAGCAGATTCGAACAATCGATAAGCAACGCTTAACGGACAAAATCACTCATTTGGATGAAGTGATGATGAGTCGTGTAGATGAAGCGTTACAAATTAGTTTAGGACTAATAGATTTTTAAATCGGCAGTTTAAGTTGCTCTCTTTACAGGGCAACTTTTTTTTATTATAGAGGAGGTTACGGTTGGATATGGAAATGGTAGATAATCGACAAGGGTTAATGAAAATGTTAGTGAAAGAATTAGGCTTTACAGAAAAGCAAGTTCGTCATGTTATTCAATTAACAGAAGAAGGTAACACAGTTCCATTTATCGCTCGTTACCGAAAAGAATGGACAGGGTCTCTTGATGAGGTGCAAATTCGTACAATCTTAGAAAGATGGCAATATATGATGCAACTAGAAGATAGGAAAGAAGAGGTTCTTCGTCTTATTGGTGAAAAGGGTAAACTAACCGAAGAGTTGCGTCGTCATATTGTTGCTGCAACAAAACTTCAAGAAGTAGAAGACTTATATCGTCCATATAAAGAAAAAAGAAGAACGAAAGCTACAATTGCTAAAGAAAAGGGATTAGAACCGTTAGCTGAGTGGCTATTATTATATAAAAAAGAAAATCCAGCAGAGAAGGCTATGGAATTTGTTAATGCAGAAAAGGAAGTGGCGTCTGCAGAAGATGCGTTGCAAGGTGCGCAAGATATTATTGCGGAACTTGTTTCGGATAATGCGGCATATCGTAGTTGGATTCGCAATACTACTTTCCGAAAAGGGATTATGTCTTCATCTGTAAAAGATAAAGAAAAAGATGAAAAGAATATATATGAAATGTATTATGGCTATGAAGAACCGTTGCAAAAAGTAGTGCCGCATCGTGTACTAGCTATGAATCGTGGTGAAAAGGAAGACGTATTAAGAATTTCTGTTATCACGCCAATTGAAGAAATTCTTCAGTTTTTACATAAAAAAATGATTCTTGATGAAGCTTCTAAAAGTGCGCATTATGTACAATTAGCGATGGAAGATGGATATAAGCGATTAATTCAACCTTCAATAGAAAGAGAAATTCGTAAAGAATTAATGGAAACGGCCGAAGAACAAGCGATTCATATTTTCTCTGAGAATTTACGTAATTTATTATTACAACCTCCGATGAAAGGGAAAGTTGTGTTAGCGGTAGATCCAGCATATAGAACCGGTTGTAAATTAGCTGTAGTAGATGATACAGGAAAAGTTCTTCACATAGATGTTATTTATCCGCATCCGCCTGCTCGTAAATATGAGGATGCAAAAACGAAAATCATTTCAATTATAGATAAATATGAAGTTGAAATGATAGCGATTGGAAATGGTACAGCTTCGAGGGAAACGGAAGAATTTATAGTAGATGTATTACAAAATGTAGAGCGAGATGTATTTTACATTATTGTAAATGAAGCGGGTGCTAGTGTGTACTCAGCATCTGATGTAGCTCGCGAGGAGTTTCCAAATTTACAGGTTGAAGAAAGAAGTGCTGTTTCAATTGGGAGACGTCTACAAGATCCACTTGCAGAACTTGTGAAAATTGACCCTAAATCTGTCGGGGTGGGACAATATCAACATGATGTATCTCAAAAGAGATTAAATGAATCATTAACATTTGTAGTAGAGACAGCAGTTAACCGAGTTGGTGTTAATGTAAATACAGCTTCAGTTGCATTGTTGCAATATGTTTCGGGATTATCAAAAACAGTTGCGAAAAACATTGTAGCTAAGCGTGAGGAAGATGGGAAATTCACGAAGCGTACTGAATTAAAGAAAATCCCACGTTTAGGTGCAAAAACATATGAACAATGTATCGGGTTTTTACGTATATTAGAAGGAGCGAATCCGTTAGATCGCACAGGGATTCATCCAGAACAATATAAAAATGTTGAATTGCTATTGAAGAGCTTAGGGTTATCAAAGAATGATGTGGGGAAACCAAACTTGCAAAAGAGTTTCGAAGGAGTAGATATTTCTAAATTATCTCAAGAGACGGAGATTGGTGAGCCGACATTAGTTGATATTATGGATGCTTTAATTAGCCCGGAGCGAGATATGAGGGATGAGTTGCCAAAGCCACTTCTGAAAAAAGGGATTTTAAAATTAGAAGATTTAAAGCGTGGTATGGAATTAGAGGGAACGATCCGCAATGTTGTTGATTTCGGTGCCTTTGTTGATATTGGTGTGAAGCAAGATGGTTTAGTACATATTTCTAAACTAAGCAAACAATTTGTAAAGCATCCATTAGATATTGTATCCGTGGGACAAATTGTAAAGGTATGGGTAGATGATATTGATACGAAAAAAGGTCGTGTTGCATTATCAATGTTACCGATTGAATAGTAAGAAAAGAGAGCAGATGAAACTGCTCTTTTTTTATGAACTGGAAAGTTTAATTGATTATGAGCTTTGATGTATTTTACTATAATAAAACCAGCATTCATTTAGTAACTTGATTTGATACCGGTTTTTCTCAAAATATGCACGTTGCATTTGCTTCTTTAGCCACGTGGGCATAGGAATCCCTCCTTGTTTAATCCTGCTCTCAAAAAAAGTAGCTCCTTTTAGTTAAAGTAACTTTGATGAGAGGTTGGTGAGTGGATTTCTAGCAATGCTGCATTTTTAGAAATCACGCTTCTTGAATGAGGATGGGTATATGTACTATTTACTATATGTATAAGAAGGGAGAAAAGTGTGGAAATATTTTTTAGTTTAGGAGGAATGAGAATGGATGAGCAAGAAATTCAGAGGTTAGTGGAAGAGGTATCGTTACAATGCTTTGGAATGTCGTTTTTACATAAAGCGATGTTTAATAGTAGGTTACGTACAACTGGTGGGCGCTATCTATTGAAGAATCATAATATAGAATTGAATTATCGATATTACGAAGTATATGGAAAAGAAGAGTTAGTCGGGATTGTTAAACATGAACTTTGTCATTATCACTTACATATCACAGGAAAAGGGTATAAGCATCGAGATAGAGATTTTCGTGAGTTATTAAAGAAAGTAGGTGCACCACGTTTTTGTAAACGAATGATTAGTGAGGAGGAAACGAGAGTTTCTATGTATGAATGTATGGGGTGTTCTTTTCAATATGTAAGAAGACGTCAAATAAATACACAAAGATATGTATGTGGAAAGTGTAAAGGACAACTAAAACTGGTAGTGAAAACATCTTGACAGTGAAAACGCAATCCAGTATATTATAAACATGTCACGTTTGCGCAAGATGTTGTGAAAAAACTTCTTGACTTACGATGAGAATTTTTATAAGATACAAATTGTCTTCATTATTCCGCAGTAGCTCAGTGGTAGAGCTATCGGCTGTTAACCGATCGGTCGTAGGTTCGAGTCCTACCTGCGGAGCCATACAGAGAAGTACCCAAGTGGCTCAAGGGGCTCCCCTGCTAAGGGAGTAGATCGCTAACGCGGTGCGAGGGTTCGAATCCCTTCTTCTCTGCCATACATATTGGCCCGTTGGTCAAGTGGTTAAGACACCGCCCTTTCACGGCGGTAACACGGGTTCGAATCCCGTACGGGTCACCACTTCGGAGGATTAGCTCAGCTGGGAGAGCACCTGCCTTACAAGCAGGGGGTCGGCGGTTCGATCCCGTCATCCTCCACCATATAAATTATATAAATAATATTATCGCGGGGTGGAGCAGTACGGTAGCTCGTCGGGCTCATAACCCGAAGGTCGCAGGTTCAAATCCTGTCCCCGCAACCAAATGGTCCCGTGGTGTAGTGGTTAACATGCCTGCCTGTCACGCAGGAGATCGCCGGTTCGACCCCGGTCGGGACCGCCATTTTAACTTCTGCTATATAGCAGTTGTTTTTTATTGGACATTATGGTAAAATAACATTTGTCTTTGAAAAGAAGATAACTATTTCGATGGGCTATAGCCAAGCGGTAAGGCAACGGACTTTGACTCCGTCATGCGCTGGTTCGAATCCAGCTAGCCCAGCCATTTACGAGCCATTAGCTCAGTTGGTAGAGCATCTGACTTTTAATCAGAGGGTCGAAGGTTCGAATCCTTCATGGCTCACTTTTGTTTTTTCCGCGCGGTCGTGGCGGAACGGCAGACGCGCTAGGTTGAGGGCCTAGTGGGGGAAACCCCGTGGAGGTTCAAGTCCTCTCGGCCGCATCAAAAAATCTTTTAAAAAGTACTTGCATTTGAAAATGTAGTATGGTAAGATAATTGAGTCGCCAAAATACAACGACGAAAAAACATCATGAATAAGCGCCCGTAGCTCAATTGGATAGAGCGTTTGACTACGGATCAAGAGGTTAGGGGTTCGACTCCTCTCGGGCGCGCCATAACGGGAAGTGGCTCAGCTTGGTAGAGCACCTGGTTTGGGACCAGGGGGTCGCAGGTTCAAATCCTGTCTTCCCGACCACGCGGGTGTAGTTTAGTGGTAAAACAAGAGCCTTCCAAGCTCTGGTCGAGAGTTCGATTCTCTTCACCCGCTTTTAGTTCTTTGAAAACTGAACGAAACAAACAACGTGAACGTCAATTTTTATTTTTAGATGCTAGACAAACTAACTTTATTGGAGAGTTTGATCCTG
>NZ_JBIYDV010000037.1:0-15669 GCF_044909215.1 Bacillus sp. RC252
CAGGATCAAACTCTCCAATAAAGTTAGTTTGTCTAGCATCTAAAAATAAAAATTGACGTTCACGTTGTTTGTTTCGTTCAGTTTTCAAAGAACTTGTCTGTCGCTCATTTGCGACTCCCTTATGTTAACATTTTCATATTTCAATGTCAACCAAGTTTTTTTATTTCTTTTGTCGCTTTCTGCGTTGTTGCTATCGGCGACTTGTCCTATATTACACCTCTATACTCTAATCGTCAATATGTTTTTCTAAAAAAATATAAAAAGACTTATTCCTTTTAAAATAAGCCTTTTTATCCTATAACATTCTATTCATTTATTATTTTTCTATAATTGGTAATGAAACGATGAACTGAACGATCCCATCCTCATACTCAGCTCGAATACTACCACCTTGCAACTCAACAATGCTTTTCGCAATAGCTAATCCGAGCCCCGAACCTTCTGTTACTCTACTTCTAGATTGATCTTTCTTATAAAACCGTTCAAACAAGTTCCCTAACTCTTCTCTCGTAAACTCTTCACTATGATTTGCAATAACAATTTGTATATCCCTGCGCTGTCTTTGCAGAGAAACTTTTATCTCTCCATCATCTTTACTATACTTAATCGCATTCATTAGCAAGTTGTCGAATACACGGACCATCTTTTCCGAGTCAATCATTGCATGCGCACGTTCTTCAGGAAATTTTTTAACAAATGAAAGCCCGTGCTCTTCTGCCTGTGGTACTAACTCTTCTATTAATTGATCAAGCAACTCATTTACACATACTTCTTGTTTTTCTAATACAACTTGTTCATTTGTTAACTTCGTATACTCAAATAAATCTTCTATTAAATTCTTTAACTGCTCCGACTTTGCAAAAGCAATTTTAGTATACTCATCATGTTGCTCTTTATTTTCATATTTAGAGTCTCTAAGTAATCGTAAGTATCCCATAATAGAAGTAAGCGGCGTACGCAAATCATGAGATACATTCGTAATAAGCTCATTCTTTTGCTTCTCTAATTTACGTTCCTTTTCTATATTATTCATAAGCTCTTCTGCCATATTATTAATATTCTCAGTTAAAGACGCAATCTCATCTTCACCTTTCTTCTCAATACGATAAGCCAAGTTTCCTTTTTCTATTTCTTTCACACCTTCTGCCATCGCTTCGATCTGCTTCATCTTTCTCTTTGTTATATAGAAGAAAGAGAAAATGAATACGAGCACACCAATTAAAAACGGGAATGGCCCTTCTTGCGTGTCATACATTACTTCTCCCTCTGGAATTCCACTAACAAACATGTACAAATTCTTTCCTTCTATAGTAATAGGTGAAAAAGCTATAAACTCTTTTCTTGTACTTTCAAATACTTCTCTACCATTTGTATAATTAATCGCAAACGATGCTGCATTACGAATCGTATTATGCAAATCTATTTGCTCTTCTTGTGCCTGCTTCGTTTTATATAAAACTTTCCCGCTTTCGTCAGTAACCAATATCTTTAAAGCTCTAGATCCTTGCTCTAAATTTTGGTTCTCTATTTCAATCATATTTGATATGGCTTCTAATTTATTTTCATGAACTGAGCTATTTGCAGCACTTTGAGCTTGTTGATTAATTCGCTCCATACCAGCTCGATAATCGATAGTAGCCTCACGATTTGCATTTTCAAAAAATGGTGCTGCTGCTTTCGTTGATAAAACTCCTAATAACGCACAAGCTGCGAAAGTAGTAATCAGTTGAATTCTTATACTCCGCCGTACACTCTTCACTAATTTCTCCACTAATGTTCTAGCTTTCCTAACATAAGTAAATGGATTAAATATCTTTTTCAATCTTATACCCCACTCCCCATACTGTTTTTATATATCTCGGCTTCCTTGGATTCTCCTCAATCTTTTCACGTACTTTTCGAATATGTACCATTACAGTGTTATCAGACTGGAAAGATCTTTCGTTCCAAACTTTTTCATAAATTTGCTCAGCACTAAAGACCATACCTGGATTACGAGCTAGCAATTCTAAAATTGAAAATTCCCTTGGAGTTAACTTCACTTCTTCTCCCTCTACAATGACTTTATGAGTTGAAATGTTTATTGCCATATTCCCAATTTCTAACTCGTCCTCATTTTGAATAGCAAAACCATTCATTTTCATATAACGACGTAGCTGAGATTTAATTCTTGCGATTAACTCTAACGGATTAAACGGTTTTGTTACGTAATCATCTGCACCTGTTGTTAATCCTAAAATTTTATCCATATCTTGCGTTTTTGCCGAAAGCATAATAATCGGCATTTCCTTCGCTTCCCTTACTTTCATACACATATGAATACCATCTACTTTCGGCATCATAATATCTAATACGACTAAGTGCACTTCATTTTCTTCTAATATACGTAACCCTTCTTCTCCGTCCCCTGCTTGCAGTACTTTATATCCTTCGTTCTTTAAATAAATTGTAATAAGGTTCCTAATTTCTTTTTCATCATCTACAACAAGTATCGTTTCCCCGGCCATAATATCTCCCCCATCAGTTTTTTAATCCCTAACTTCTATTATAAGAAAACTTCTGAAGAAAAACGCTCGGAAATCCTTAAGATTTTCTGAAGACGCAAAAAAGGTCTAGACTCCCCTTAAGTCTAGACCTTTCAAAAAACCCCTTTTATTTACGAACGTAGATGAAATATAGTACGAATAAAACTCCCATAATATACATAATTGGATGAATCTCTTTACGACGACCACTCACAACCATTGTAATTGGATAGAAGATAAATCCAATCGCGATTCCTGTTGCGATACTATACGTAAGTGGCATAGAGATGATTGTAAAGAATGCCGGTACTGCAATCTCGAATTTCTTCCAATCAATTTCTCCTAAAGATGAAACCATCAAGATTCCTACAATAATTAGAGCTGGTGCCGTTACAGCTGGTGTCACAACACTTAATAGTGGCGAGAAGAAAAGTGCCAGTAAGAAGAATCCTGCTGTTACAACTGCTGTAAATCCAGAACGTCCTCCTGCTGCTACCCCTGCAGACGATTCAATGTAAGACGTTGTAGTAGATGTACCTAGAATTGCACCAATTACAGTTGCAACCGCATCTGCAAATAATGCTTTTCCTGCACGTGGTAATTTATTGTTCTTCATTAATCCCGCTTGATTCGCAACCGCTACAAGCGTACCTGCTGTATCAAAGAAATCGATAAAGAAGAACGTTATAATAACAATCGCCATTTCAACAGTGAAAATGTCTCCAAAGTGAGCTAACGCCACACCGAACGTCGGTTCTAGACTCGGTATTGCTCCCACTACAGCTTTCGGAGTATCAATTAATCCTGCTGCTACTCCTAAGATTGCCGTAAAAATCATACCGTAGAAAACTGCACCATTTATTTTCTTAATCATGAAGATGATTGTCGTAATAACTCCGAAAATCGCTAGTAACGTTGTGCCCTTTGTTAAATCCCCCAATCCAACAAGAACAGCATCATTTTTCACGATAATTCCGGCATTTTGGAATCCAAGGAAAGCAATGAACAATCCAATACCTGCCGCTACTGCAAACTTTAACTCTGATGGAATTGCATTAATGATTTTTTCACGAATACCTGAAGCTGTAAGAATAATAAAGATAATACCTGACATTAATGTTCCAGCAATTGCTGTCTGCCACGGAATTCCCATCGTTAACACTGCCGTATAAGCAAAGAACGCATTAATTCCCATACCTGGCGCCAAAGCAATTGGATACTTCGCGAAGATCCCCATAATTAACGAACCAATCGCTGCTGCTAATGCTGTAGCAACGAATACTGCACCTGGATCCATTCCTGTACCTGCCGGTAATCCTTTAACATTTCCAAGTGACAGCGTAGCAGGATTGACAAATAGTACGTAAGCCATAGATAGAAATGTCGTTAAACCTGCTATGAACTCTGTTTTATAATTTGTGCCGAGTTCATCAAACTGAAAATAGCGTTTCATCTTACGTTTCCCCCGTTATATGATTACTCGCCGTATTTCCCCTAGCCCTCTTTTATCTATAAAAATAAAAAAGGCTTCCATTGCATATACATGGAAGCGTTCTATGAATAAAGACAAGTTTCCCCTCATCTTTATAGAAACGCCTCGTAGTCAAGCCATTTACGGTAGCTAGGTAGAAACTTTCGGGCCATATCCCCGATATTATACGACGGCATAATATTCACTTTTCGTTTGAATTACATACTCATATTAACTCGAGGAGGTGGTTTTGTCAATTTAAAAACGAACATTTTTATAAACTTTTATATTTTCGTTCGTATTAAGGGTGAAAACAAAAAGATCCATCTATACATGAACGATAGATGGATCTTTTTTATTACAATACTATTCCCACTCAATAGTTGCTGGTGGCTTACTCGTTATATCGTACACGATACGGTTAACGTGTTTTACTTCGTTTACGATACGTACAGAGATTTTCTCTAATACGTCCCAAGGGATACGTGCCCAATCAGCTGTCATACCATCGATAGATGTTACTGCACGGATACCTACTGTGTAATCGTAAGTACGCTCGTCACCCATAACACCTACACTACGCATACCAGGAAGCGCAGTGAAGTATTGCCAAACTTCACGTTCTAATCCTGCTTTTTGGATTTCTTCACGTAAAATCGCATCAGATTCACGAACGATTTCTAATTTCTCTTCTGTAATTTCACCTAATACACGAATACCAAGTCCTGGACCTGGGAACGGTTGACGCCATACGATTTCATCAGGAATTCCTAATTCTGATCCTAATACACGTACTTCATCTTTAAATAAAGTGTTTAAAGGCTCAATTAATTTGAACTGCATGTCTTCTGGAAGTCCACCAACGTTATGGTGAGATTTAATTGTTTGTGCAGTTGCTGTACCACTTTCAACGATGTCCGTGTAAAGTGTACCTTGTGCTAGGAAGTCCATTCCTTTTAATCTAGAAGCTTCATCATCAAATACGTAAATGAATTCATTACCGATGATTTTACGCTTTTGTTCTGGATCTTCTACACCTTTTAACTTGTTCATGAAGCGTTCTTTCGCATCCACTTTAATAACGTTCATATGGAAGCCTTCGCTAAATGTTTTCATAACACCTTCTGCTTCATCTTTACGAAGTAAACCGTGGTCCACGAAAATACATGTTAATTGGTCACCAATCGCCTTATGAATTAATACTGCTACAACAGAAGAGTCTACACCGCCGCTAAGTGCGCATAGTACTTTTTTGTCTCCAACAGTTTCACGGATCTTTTCTAATTCTACTTCGATAAAGTTCTCCATGTTCCATCCTTCAGAACAACCACATACGCCGAATACGAAGTTTTTAATTAAATCGTTACCGTGCTCAGAGTGACGTACTTCTGGGTGGAATTGTACACCGTATAAGTTTTCCGCTTCATTGCTCATACCAGCGATTGGACAAGACTCACTTGTTGCATCTACTACGAATCCTTCAGGTAAACCAGTTACTAAGTCACCATGGCTCATCCATACAACTTGCTCTTCTGGAAGGTTCGCATATAATTTTGATTCGTTCTCTACTTTAAGAACAGCTTTTCCATACTCACGGTGGTTGGCACGTTCTACTTTACCACCGAAGTGTTGCGTCATAAGCTGCATACCGTAACAAATACCGAAAATCGGTAATCCTAGCTCAAAGATTTTTTCATCACAATGTAATGCACCTTCACCGTATACACTATTTGGTCCACCAGAGAAAATAATCCCTTTTGGATTCATTGCTTTAATTTCTTCTGCAGTAATTGTATGTGGATGAAGTTCACTGTATACACCGAACTCACGAATTCGACGTGCTATTAACTGATTGTACTGACTCCCAAAATCTAAAACGATAATTGTATCATGCTGCTTCTTCAAAATAATCACCCCAACGTTAGTTCTCGTATATAAATATTTTCACCAATTTGGCGAAAAGCATTACTAATATAATAAAAAAAGCCAGTCCTCCGCCTCTAGTCTCATGACAAAGAAAAGGCAGGGGTCTGGCTTTATAAAGAAAGATAGTCTTCCGCTCTTTATAAATATAAGACGCACTGCCTTCATAGTCAGGTTGTTTACGGTAACCCGGTAGAGACTCTCAAACCATATCATCGAGGATATATGAAGGATTGTTTTATATTATCTTCCTAGATTCTAACAATGAAGTATCAGTATGGTCAAGAGAGAAAGCGACAAAATTCTACAGAAATTATTTTCCTGCGCTCAAAAACATAAAAAAACATCCACTTCTATATAGAAGTGGATGTTTTTCGGGTGAACGGAATTACATCATTCCGCCCATACCACCCATGCCCATGCCGCCCATGTCAGGCATTGCTGGTGCATTTGGTTCTGGCTTGTCAGCAACTACAGCTTCAGTTGTTAAGAACATAGCTGCAACAGATGCTGCGTTTTGAAGTGCAGAACGAGTTACTTTAGCTGGATCTACGATACCAGACTCAAGCATGTTAACCCATTCGCCAGTAGCTGCGTTGAAACCAACGCCTACTTTTTCGCCTTTTAGACGCTCTACAACTACAGATCCTTCTAGACCAGCGTTGATTGCGATTTGACGAACTGGCTCTTCTAGTGCACGAAGTACGATGTTGATACCTGTTGCTTCGTCGCCTTCAGCTACGATAGAAGCTACTTTTGTGTATACGTTCATAAGTGAAGTACCACCACCTGCAACGATACCTTCTTCTACTGCTGCACGAGTTGAGTTAAGTGCATCTTCAATGCGAAGTTTGCGCTCTTTTAACTCAGTTTCAGTTGCTGCACCTACTTTAATTACTGCTACACCGCCCGCAAGTTTAGCAAGACGCTCTTGTAATTTTTCACGATCGAATTCAGAAGTAGTTTCTTCTAATTGCGCGCGGATTTGACCGATGCGAGCTTCGATTTGTTGTGAATTTCCAATACCTTCAACTACAGTTGTGTTTTCTTTCGTTACAACAATTTTACCAGCGCGTCCTAAAGATTCAACTGTAGCAGATTTTAAGTCACGTCCTAATTCTTCAGTGATTACTTCGCCACCAGTTAAGATTGCGATATCTTCTAGCATTGCTTTACGACGGTCACCAAATCCAGGAGCTTTAACAGCAACTACATTGAATGTACCACGAAGTTTGTTCACTACTAATGTAGCTAACGCTTCGCCTTCTACATCTTCAGCAATGATAAGGAGTGGTTTACCTTGTTGTACCACTTGCTCTAATACTGGTAAGATTTCTTGGATGTTAGAAATCTTTTTGTCAGTAATTAAAATGTATGGGTTATCAAGAACTGCTTCCATTTTGTCAGAATCAGTAATCATGTAAGGAGATGCATATCCACGATCAAATTGCATACCTTCTACTACGTCTAATTCTGTTGTGAATCCTTTAGATTCTTCTAAAGTAATAACGCCGTCGTTACCAACGCGCTCCATTGCTTCAGCGATTAATTGACCTACTTCTTCGTCAGCCGAAGAAATAGCAGCTACTTGTGCGATAGAAGATTTACCTTCGATTGGTTTAGAAATCGCTTTTAATTCTTCAATTGCAGCAGTAACAGCTTTTTCGATACCTTTACGAAGACCCATTGGGTTTGCACCAGCTGTTACGTTTTTAAGACCTTCACGAATCATAGCTTGCGCTAATACAGTTGCAGTTGTCGTTCCGTCACCAGCTACATCGTTTGTTTTGCTAGCAACTTCTGCTACTAATTTCGCACCCATGTTTTCGAATGCATCTTCTAATTCGATTTCTTTTGCGATTGTTACACCGTCATTTGTAATAAGTGGTGAACCGAATTTTTTCTCAAGTACAACGTTACGACCTTTTGGTCCAAGCGTTACTTTTACTGCGTTTGCAAGAGTGTCGACACCGCGAAGCATCGAACGACGTGCTTCTTCACTAAATTTAATATCTTTTGCCATAATAATTGACCCCCTTGGATTTTTAAAATGTATATAATTAACCGATAATTGCTAAAATGTCACTTTCACGTAAAATCAAGTAGTCTGTACCTTCGTATTTCACTTCAGTACCTGCATATTTTGAGAAGATGATAAGATCACCTGCTGCTACCTCTAAAGCAACACGCTCACCATTTTCAAGCACTCGGCCTGTACCTACTGCAATAACTTTACCCTCTTGTGGTTTTTCTTTTGCAGTTTCTGGTAATACAATACCACTTGCTGTTTTTTCTTCTGCTTGAACAAGTTCAATTACAACGCGATCACCTAATGGCTTTAGCATGAACAATAACCTCCTCATTTTGTTATGTAAATTTTATTTATTAGCACTCAAGTCACACGAGTGCTAACACACTTCTAATAATAAATAATCTCAATTTCTTTTGCAAGTAAAAAAATCATAATTTTTTCGCAAATTACTTTATGCACTTTCCTAGATATCATTACTTCTTCTACTGCCTTTACTATATGAATCGTTGTTCCCACTTCTTGTATGTTACAATATGAAAGACACCCTAAGTTGTTTTCGCTAAACGTACAACTTTTTCCTGTCTCCTATTTTATTTTCAAATACTTATTTACAAAAAAAATATAATTCAAATGAAAGTTTATATCGTAGGTAGCATATTTACATGTTATCCTACCTTATCTCATACACTAGCGTTAGAAAGGATGGTTAAACCATTTGAAGAAACAATATTGGTGGATTATCGTTACATACATTTTAATGCAGTTATCAGGCATTGCCGGGTTACCGCTTCTCCTGAAAACTGGACTATACGATAATAGGGGATTTACTAGAGATGAAAAACTTCAGCTCATAACTGGTCATTGGGCTATCATTAGCTTTTTCATTGCATTATGCGTTGTACTTTGGTTACTCAGAACAGACATTCGTGACAGGCATTTAGATAAAATGCGCTCTACTGTTCCAGCTACAATTGGGTGGATTTTTATTGGTTTCTTCTTAGCGCTGTTCTCACAAAGCATTGCCGGTATGATCGAAATGCGTTTATTAGGGATTACACCGGGATCTGAAAATACAGCAAGACTTATGGACATCGCAAGAACGACACCTTGGTTCCTTATTGTCATATCTATAATAGGACCTATTTTGGAAGAAATCGTATTTAGAAAAATTTTATTCGGTACACTTTATAAGAAGTTTAACTTCTTTATTGCCGCTATTATTAGTTCACTTGTATTCGCGGCGATTCATTTTGATTTTACTCACTTATTGGTATACACTTCTATGGGGCTCGTATTCGCCTTTTTATACGTAAAAACGAAACGAATTATAGTTCCTATTGCAGCTCATGTTGCAATGAATACATTAGTTGCAGTTGCTCAAGTTGTAGTAAGCAATGAGCAAATTCAAGAAATGATTAAAGAAGCTGAAAAAATGCAAGGCTTTATCGGAGGATTTTTAGTATGAGAAACTCACCATTGTTCATGGCTGCATTGTACTTTCTTCTTGGATGTATCTTTACACGCTTCGCCATTACGAACGTAACAGATACAATCTGGAATATGTGGACAATACTATTTGCAGTTATGGCAACAATTGATTTTAATTTGGCACTTCGCCTTATCTTAGTTAAATTCACAAAGAAAAAACAATAATAAAACGCAGAGGTCATCTCCTCTGCGTTTTATTGTGGATAATTCTTCAAAAAGTAAACAAGCGTTTGTAACTCTACAGCTAAATCAATGTGATGAATTCTTATATTCTCTGACACATTTAAGCGTGCTGGTGTGAAATTTAAAATACCATGCACGTTCGTTTCTGCCAATCTATCTGCCACAGATTGCGCTACTGTAGCGGGTACTGTTAATATTGCCACTTGTATATCAGTTGATAAACGTTCTTCTAGTTCATCCAAATGATATACAGGAATGCCTCCGATTTCTGTTCCAACTTTCTCTTCACTAACATCAAACGCCATTTCAATTTTTGTATTATTGTTTTTCGTGAAATTATAATGTAAGAAAGCGGTCCCTAAATTACCTACTCCAATAAGTGCCACGCGTGTTATATCATCTTGGTCGAGTGTTTCACGGAAAAATGATAATAAATAATTTACGTTATATCCATATCCTTTTTTCCCTAACGCTCCAAAATATGAAAAATCTCTTCGAATAGTTGCGGAATCAACCTTTACCGCTTCACTCAATTCGGCTGATGAAACACGTTGCTTACCAGAAAGAGATAAGTTTTGGATAAATCGATAGTATAGAGGCAATCGTTTGGCAGTGGCCTGTGGAATTTTTTGCTGATCCATATAACCTCTCCTCTCTTCCTATCTTTATTCTTATACTTGAATCAAATACAGAAGTTTAGTACTCCTGAATTTCCTTGTATAATAAAGAGAAGAAGTATTCTCTCTTTATTTTAAACTATACACTATTTTTAGTATGATTGAGAAATATAAACATGGCAAAGTTAAGAAATTATTTGAGGTGAAAACATTGATATTATTACAAGTGAATGGGCTTTCGAAATTATACGGTGCAGAAACGATTCTTGCAAACATAAAATTGGAAGTACAAACAAAAGATCGTATCGCATTAGTCGGACGAAATGGAGCTGGAAAATCTACATTATTAAAAATAATAGCTGGCGAGTTATCTCATGATGGTGGTGAAATTATAAAACCGAAAGATGTCTCAATGGGGTATTTAGCTCAAAATACCGGATTAGAAACGTCTTTAACAATTTGGGATGAAATGTTAACCGTCTTTACACACTTGCAGCAGATGGAGACAAAACTTCGAAGGCTAGAGCAAGAGATGGGAAAAGAAGAAAACTTTTCAAATGCGGCTATATATGAGAAATTATTAGCTGATTATGACCAATTACAATTAGATTATAAAGATCAAGGCGGCTATC
Source organism: Bacillus sp. RC252 (assembly GCF_044909215.1). Lineage (NCBI taxonomy): Bacteria > Bacillati > Bacillota > Bacilli > Caryophanales > Bacillaceae > Bacillus > Bacillus sp. RC252. The sequence goes on from NZ_JBIYDV010000037.1 coordinate 10,872, forward strand.
AGTACGAAGCGGATATACGCTCAATTTTAAGCGGTCTTGGCTTCCCAGTTGAAACGCATCAGACGAAAATTTCCACATTAAGTGGTGGACAAAAGACTCGATTAGCTCTCGGGAAATTATTATTAACTAGACCAGACTTACTTATTTTAGACGAACCTACAAACCATTTGGATATTGAGACACTAACATGGCTTGAACAATATTTACAAGGCTATCCTGGCGCGATTTTAATCGTTTCCCATGACCGTTATTTCTTAGATAAACTCGTTACACAAGTATACGAAATTTCTAATAAGGAAAGCCGACGATTTGTTGGTAACTACAGTAAATATTTAGACTCAAAATCAGCTCTATACGAGCAAGAAATGAAGCGTTATGAAAAACAACAAGATGAAATTTCTAAACTGGAAGACTTTGTACAAAAAAATATAGCTCGTGCATCTACGACAAAACGCGCTCAAAGTCGCCGTAAACAATTAGACAGAATGGAAGTATTAACTAGACCATTAGGCGATTCTAAATCAGCTTCCTTCCACTTCGATATTGAAAAACAAAGTGGAAATGATGTTTTACAAGTGAAAGATGCAACTATTGGCTATTATCAGGAACCGATTATTGAACATGTAAATATGCGCTTAACTCGCGGTGACAGTGTTGCCTTAGTTGGGCCAAACGGAATTGGAAAATCTACATTATTAAAATCCATTGTGAATAAGTTACAGCTATTACATGGAAACGTTGCTTTCGGCTCAAATGTATCTGTTGGTTATTATGATCAAGAACAAGCCAACTTAACATCTTCGAAGCGAGTTTTAAATGAATTATGGGATGAATATCCCCTGCAACCTGAAAAAGAAATTCGCACTATACTAGGCAACTTTTTATTCACAGGGGATGATGTACTCAAACCAGTATCTTCTCTTAGTGGTGGACAAAAGGCTCGACTAGCTCTTGCAAAACTTATGATGCAAAAATCCAATTTATTAATTCTCGATGAGCCAACAAACCATCTTGATTTAAATAGTAAAGAGATTTTGGAGAATGCTTTAATTGATTACCCAGGTACTCTTCTATTCGTCTCTCATGACCGCTATTTTATTAATCGCGTAACGACAACCGTTGTTGAGTTATCAACAGAAGGTGCACAAGAATATTTAGGTGATTACGATTATTACGTTGAAAAGAAAAATGAAATGATTGAACGTGCGGAACTAGAGCAAGAAGATGAAGTACCTGTTCAAAAAGTGGTGGCACAAGAAAAATTAAATTATCTCGAAGAAAAAGAACGTAAACAGCTAGAGCGTCAACGTACTCGAAAGATTGAAGAACTGGAACAAAATATCGTAGGCTTAGAAGAAGAAATTGCTACGTTAGAAGATCAGCTTTGCTTACCAGAAATATATGCAGATTATGAAAAGGCTAGTGAAATTACAACTAAAAAACAAACACTGCAAGAACAGCTTGAAGCTTGTATGGCAGAATGGGAAGAACTGCATATATAAGAGAATTTAAAAGAGGAGGATGTCTCATAAGTCGGGCTTTTTGACGAGATGACCTCCTTTTTATTTTCTGTTTTGGAATCAATACCATAGTAAATGAAATTATACAAACCATTCGACAAGGATTGACAATAGTAGCACCTTATATAATAAGAGGAGGATGTTTCAATTTTTTTTTGGACATCTCTTTGTTTTTTATTTCCCAAAAAAGAATTCCTTTAAAGGTCAGACTTCCTCTATGTTATCCACAAGGTTATACACATATCCACCTTTATAATATAAACTTTCAAATAACTTTTCCACATTATCCACAACTAGATAAAAAGTTATACACATTTTATGTACACAAAAAAACCCAAATTATCAACAGATAATTTGGGTTTTATCCACAAGCTGTGGTTAATTTTGTGTATAACTATGCTTCAATATCTAATCCTGGATTTGCATTTAAAGCTAATGTAGCGCGTTTTCCTTGTTCGTATGCAATTGTACCTGCAGCCGCAATCATCGCTGCATTATCTGTGCATAAAGATAGAGGAGGAATAATTAGCTCTATATTTTCTTTTTGTGCAAATTCTGCTGCTAAACGTGCACGAAGCCCTTTATTAGCAGCTACTCCACCAGCAAGAAGCACTTGTTTTACATTATAAGCATCTGCTGCACGAGACGCTTTCGTTACAAGTACATCTATTACACTTTCTTGGAAACTTGCTGCTAAATCTTCTGGTGCAATTTCTATACCGCGCTGTTTTGCGTTATGCACAGTGTTGATAACTGCTGATTTCAATCCACTAAAGCTGAAATCATACGAATCAGGTTCTAGCCACGCACGAGGCAAATCAATTGTTGGTTTTCCTTCATGCGCAAGGCGATCAATATGAGGACCACCTGGATAAGGCATTGATAATGTACGAGCTACTTTATCGTAAGCTTCTCCTGCCGCATCATCTCGCGTTTCACCAATCACTTCAAATGAACCATGTTCTTTCATATAAACAAGCTCCGTATGTCCACCGGATACAACAAGCGATAGTAACGGGAATTGTACTTCTTTTACTAAACGATTCGCATAAATATGACCAGCAATATGATGAACACCAACTAGAGGGATATCATGAGCAAAAGCCACAGCTTTCGCTGCATTTACACCTATTAAAAGTGCTCCGACTAAACCTGGGCCTTCTGTTACAGCAATTGCATCAATATCCTCAAAAGTGATATTCGCTTCTTTTAAAGCTTCTTCTAACACAACTGTGATTTCTTCTACATGATGACGGGATGCAATCTCTGGTACAACTCCGCCAAAACGCTTATGACTTTCAATTTGCGATGCAACGACATTCGCAATGATTTCCGTTCCATTTTTAACAACTGCTACAGCTGTTTCATCACAGCTTGTTTCAATACCAAGTATAATCGTATTTTTTTCCATTATATATTCACCCACATTACAAGACCATCTTCCTGATTGTCTGCATAGTATCGTTTACGAATCCCACCATTTTGAAATCCGTATTTTCTGTATAACTGCTTTGCTACTTCATTTGACATGCGTACTTCAAGTGTCATTGTTTTTACTCCTAAACCTTTCGCTTCGGAAATGACTTCTTTTAATAAGGCATCCCCTAGCTTTTGACCTCTGTATTCCGGCAGGATAGCTATATTTGTTACATGTGATTCATCAATAATTATCCACAATCCACAATATCCAATTACGAGACCATCTTTTTCTAGCACGACATAATGTGCATGTTCATTCACCTCTAATTCACGGTGAAAGGCATCTGCAGTCCAAGGGGTTGAAAAAGATGCTTCTTCAATAGCTACAATTTGAGCAATATCATCGAGTGCCATCTTTCTAAATATCATATCCATCTTCTGTAGGCCCCTATTGTTTTTGACTTTCTAACCATTTTGTTTCAGCTTCAGCTAAACGAAGATAGCTAGGAACAAACGTATGCACGTCTTGTTCTTCTTTTTGTAATCCTAAAAATGCTAATTCACTTGGTCTTGGGTTATTCTTAGTGAACGGAGCAAATACAGCTTGATCACCTAAATATTCTACAATTGTTTCTTTATGCAATTTAACATCGTTACCAATAAATAAAACAGGCTGTTCTTTATCTTTTAACATTTGCAACCAGTCAACAATAAGAATAATTCGGTCTTCTTCTATTGAAGTTATACGCTCTCCTTCATATGTATATAACCCCGTGTAAATTTGACCACGTCGGCCATCAAATAAAGGACAAATTAGTCCATTAAAATTAGTACCATTTGCAGCCACCACTTCCAAACTTGATACACCTACAATTGGTATTTGAAGTGACCAAGCTAATGTTTTTGCCGCTGTCACACCTATACGAACACCTGTATATGATCCCGGTCCAGCTGCTACAACAATTTTAGTCAATTCTTTCGGTTTTACACCGCATTCTTTTAACAGTTTCTCTACAGCTGGCATAAGACGTACAGAATGGTTTTTTGTTAAATTTGTAATGATTTCCCCAATCACGTTCCCTTCCTCAATAAGGGATACACCCATTACGTAATTTGAAGTATCAATTGCTAGTACTTTCATCTTGTAATAGCTCCTCACATAATCTAATATAGCGATCTCCAATTGGCTCGAGTACAATTTTTCTTGTATCATCTCCAGCATGGAATAAACTAATTTGCAACTTCTCATTCGGTAAATATACTTCTATTAAATGAGCCCATTCTACTACTGTAATCCCTTCACCATAGAAATACTCATCAAATCCTAAATCTTCTTCACTTTCCGCTAAACGATACACATCCATATGATATAGCGGTAATCTTCCTTTATATTCTTTAATAATATTGAAGGTAGGACTATTTACGACTCTTTTCACTCCAAGACCTTTTGCTAGTCCTTTTGTAAAAGTCGTCTTGCCAGCTCCAAGATCACCTTCTAAAATAATTACATCTTTTTCCTTTACAAGTCTCCCTAATTTTTCTGATAATCGCTGGGTTTCTTCGGAAGATTTTGTTGTTATTTCATATTTACTCACAGACTTCACCTACTTTACTCACAATGTTCTCTGCTCTTTATTATACAGGTTTTAAATATATAAAAAAGTCCTTAGGAGTTTTCCTAAGGATAGTTTGACTGTCTTTATTAGTTTTTTGTTAAAACAAATAAAAAAATACGAAACAACTTGTTTCGTTCTTTTCTTTATATAAAATGGCGGTCCCGACCGGGGTCGAACCGGCGATCTCCTGCGTGACAGGCAGGCATGTTAACCACTACACCACGGGACCATTTGGTTGCGGGG
>NZ_JBIYDV010000038.1:0-14924 GCF_044909215.1 Bacillus sp. RC252
CCATACCGAACACGGAAGTTAAGCTCTCTAGCGCCGATGGTAGTTGGGACCTTGTCCCTGTGAGAGTAGGACGTCGCCAAGCAAGATAAAAACACGAGTCATTTGACTCGTGTTTTTTTATTTCCCATGAAATAGGTTGGATTCCATTAGTAAAAATGCTGAAATATAGTAAGGGATTTTTTGAGCAGAAATATTGAGAAATTGATAAATAAACGGATAATCTTCAGATCCATAGCTTCCAAGTAAGTCATACCACCAATCTGTTTCATACCTAGAAATCATACTTAAATTATAGAGCAATAAATAATGAACAAGAAGCTCAGGCAACACTGGCTTAGAGTTTCTAGGGTCAGTCGTAAGTGGTAAATAATAAGTGTCAGTAAGATGCTCATAGTATAAAGGTGTGCTATACATAGGATTCCATGATTGAATAGGTGCTGAAAAAAACACATTTAATTCATTGTTTTTCTCAGGTACGTGTTGTATTGATAAATGCTTACAAGCTGTTTCGATGTAACGAGAAAATCTCTCTTTGGTCATATGTAGTCGATCTAGTATGTTGACTGAAAACGAGAGTTCATTTTTATTTGTTGAATCAATTTTATATAATGTTGTTCCTTTTTGACTATAGCGAAATAAATGTTGTAATTCAGGGATTTTTCCCATTAGCTCTAACATATTAAACTTTTCTGTTTCTAAGTGTTTCATGTGAAACAGTTGTTCTGCCGCGTGAGTAAATAGTCCATTTTTCTGTATTTTCACTTCATCTTCTAAAAATTGATATCCTTGTTTTTTTCGTTTACGGGTTGTCACTCCATGTGCTAAAACAGTTGTTGATTCTGGATAGTTTGGATCAATAGTTAATAAACAGGCTTTAAAAAGTTGCCCCATCCCATAAAATAACAGCATTGGTTGAATGGAAAATGGTGCTGTTTTATATAATTCATAATAATTTTTACCGTGTTCTAAGTAATAAATAAATGGATAACAATTTTCAAAACTTTTTTTTTCGGCATCCTGAATCGAGGATTTTTCATAACAACGGGCAAGATAACGTTGTACATTTTGAGATGAAAAGAAGAAACTTAATTGCTGCCAAGTACAATGTGTTTGATGCATATATTACGCTCCTCTTATTGTCTAAAAATTCTAACATATATATACGTCCTTGACAGTATTTTAACCAATTGATAAGCTACTAATAATAATTTCTGGTATCATGGGGGGAACAATTATGTGGGAATCTAAATTTGTTAAAGAAGGTTTGACTTTTGATGATGTATTACTTGTACCAGCGAGGTCAGATATATTACCAAGAGAAGTAAGTGTTAAAACAGTTTTATCTGAAAGCTTACAGTTAAACATCCCGTTAATTAGTGCAGGAATGGATACAGTAACAGAAGCTGACATGGCTATTGCAATGGCTCGCCAAGGCGGTTTAGGAATTATTCATAAGAATATGTCTATTGAACAACAGGCAGAGCAAGTTGATAAAGTAAAGCGCTCTGAAAGCGGCGTTATTTCAGATCCTTTCTTCTTAACTCCAGAACATCAAGTATATGATGCAGAACATCTTATGGGAAAATATCGTATCTCAGGTGTACCAGTTGTAAATAATTTAGATGAGCGAAAATTAGTTGGTATTATTACAAACCGTGATATGCGTTTCATCCAAGACTACTCAATCAAAATTTCTGACGTAATGACAAAAGAACAGTTAATTACAGCTCCAGTTGGTACTACACTGGAAGAAGCTGAAAAGATCCTACAAAAGTATAAAATTGAAAAGCTCCCTCTTGTTGATAATAACGGTGTATTACAAGGGCTTATTACAATAAAAGATATTGAAAAAGTAATTGAATTCCCAAACTCTGCTAAAGATAAGCAAGGACGCTTATTAGTTGGAGCAGCTGTTGGTGTAACGGCTGATGCTATGCTTCGTATCGATGCATTAGTAAAAGCTAGCGTAGATGCAATTGTACTTGATACAGCTCATGGGCATTCTAAAGGTGTTATTGAAAAGGTAAAAGAAGTTCGTGCGAAATATCCAGCACTAAATATTATCGCTGGAAATGTTGCTACAGCTGAAGCAACGAAAGCATTAATTGAGGCTGGTGCAAACGTAGTTAAAGTTGGTATTGGACCAGGTTCTATTTGTACAACGCGTGTTGTAGCTGGTGTTGGTGTACCACAATTAACAGCAGTTTATGATTGTGCAACAGAAGCTCGTAAACACGGTATTCCAGTTATTGCTGATGGCGGTGTTAAGTACTCTGGTGATATGGTTAAAGCTTTAGCAGCAGGAGCACACGTTGTTATGCTAGGTAGTATGTTTGCTGGCGTTGCTGAAAGCCCTGGAGAAACTGAAATTTACCAAGGTCGCCAATTTAAAGTATATCGTGGTATGGGTTCTGTGGGAGCGATGGAAAAAGGAAGTAAAGATCGTTACTTCCAAGAAGGAAACAAAAAACTTGTTCCTGAAGGTATTGAAGGACGCGTACCATATAAAGGACCTTTAGCAGATACAGTTCATCAATTAGTTGGTGGATTACGTGCAGGTATGGGATATTGCGGAGCGCAGAATTTAGAATTCTTACGTGAGAATGCACAGTTCATTCGTATGTCAGGTGCAGGTTTACGTGAAAGCCATCCTCATCACGTACAGATTACAAAAGAGGCTCCAAACTACTCATTATAATGTCTTATATACAAATAGACAGAGATTTGATATCTCTGTCTATTTTTTTTTGATTATGTTAGAATAACGGTTATGTGAGTACATAGATATTGGGGGTAGCAAAAGTGAAAGGTATGTTTTGCAAAAGATTCATTGCGTTGGTAACAGTGCTTACACTAGCTTTTGGCGTGTTTGCACCATATAGCAATGCATCAGCAGAAACAGGAGCTGCTTTAAACATTGAAGCGGGTGCAGCGATTTTAGTTGAAGCGAATTCTGGGAAAATTGTATATCAAAAGAATGCAGATGAATTATTATCAATTGCTAGTATGACAAAGATGATGAGTGAATATTTAGTTCATGAAGCAGTGGATAAAGGAAAACTTAAGTGGGATCAAAAAATTAAGGTTTCTGAATATGCATATAAGATTTCACAAGATGCTTCATTATCAAATGTTGCATTAGAAAATGGTGGCCTGTATACAGTAAAAGAGTTATACGAGGCAATGGCAATCTTTTCTGCAAATGGTGCAACAATTGCATTAGCAGAAGCAATTGCGGGTAAAGAAGTAGATTTCGTAAAAATGATGAATGATAAAGCGAAAGAACTAGGATTGAAAAATTATAAATTTGTTAATTCTACGGGTTTAACGAACAAAGATTTAAAAGGGATGCATCCTGAAGGTACAACACCGGATGAAGAAAATAAAATGTCTGCGAAGGATGTTGCAACTTTAGCGCAACATTTAATTAAAGATTATCCAAAAGTGTTAGATACAGCAAAAATCCCGAAAAAAGTTTTCCGTCCCGAAAAAGAGAAATTTGGGATGTCGAACTGGAACTGGATGTTAAAGGGTTTAGTTAAAGAATATGACGGAGTAGATGGTCTAAAAACAGGATCAACTCCAGAAGCAGGGGACTGCTTCACTGGTACGGTTGAACGAAATGGTATGCGTTTTATTTCTGTAGTTATTAAAACAAGTTCTCATACAGCGCGTTTCGATGAGACGAAGAAATTATATGATTATGGCTTTGCTAACTTTGAAATGAAGAAAATGTATGAAAAAGGTTCTTCGGTCAAAGGAAAAGAAACAGTAAGAGTTGAAAATGCGAAAGATAAAGATGTAGCAGTTCAAACGAAGCAAGCTGTTTCACTTCCGGTGCCAAAGGGAAGTAAAGATGTTTATAAAACAGAATTTAAAGAAGGAAATAAGGGACAAGAAGCACCTCTGAAAAAGGGAGTTGCACTTGGACAAATGGTTGTAACGTCTAAAGATAGTAATGATCCTGGATTTTTATCAGGAAAATCATTACAAGTAGACCTTGTAACAAAATCTGAAGTAGAAGAGGCAGGCTGGTTTACACGTTCTATGCGCGGAATTGGTTCTTTCTTTAGTGGTATGTGGAATGGTGCTATTGATACAGTAAAAGGTTGGTTTTAAAAGCTCCTCATTGTAGGAGCTTTTTCTTATTCCTATTTTTCATACCGACTTTATGAAAAAGTAGTAGACAAGCATCAGATAGTTAGTGGTAGAATGTAAGAGTATTCTTAATTTTCTTCTTTAACGGGGAAAGCAATTCACCTAGGGGGGTTTTTGTACATGACAAATGTAACAGGGACAGAACGTGTAAAACGTGGAATGGCAGAAATGCAAAAAGGCGGCGTTATTATGGACGTAGTTAACGCTGAGCAAGCAAGGATTGCAGAAGAGGCAGGCGCAGTTGCTGTTATGGCATTAGAGCGTGTACCTGCAGATATTCGTGCAGCAGGTGGCGTTTCTCGTATGGCAGATCCAACAATTGTTGAAGAAGTTATGGGTGCTGTATCAATTCCGGTTATGGCAAAATGTCGTATCGGTCACCTTGTAGAAGCACGTGTATTAGAATCATTAGGGGTAGACTATATCGATGAGAGTGAAGTATTGACTCCTGCTGATGAAGTATACCATTTAAATAAACGTGATTACACAGTTCCGTTTGTATGTGGTTGCCGCGATATCGGAGAAGCTGCACGTCGTATTGCAGAAGGTGCAGCTATGCTTCGTACAAAAGGTGAACCCGGAACAGGAAACATTGTAGAGGCAGTGCGTCATATGCGCCAAGTCAATGCAGAAATCCGTCAAGTTGCAAGTCTACGTGAAGATGAGTTAATGACATATGCAAAAAATACTGGTGCTCCTTATGAAGTACTACTTGAAATTAAACGCCTTGGTCGCCTGCCAGTTGTAAACTTTGCAGCAGGTGGTGTAGCAACACCAGCAGATGCAGCGTTAATGATGCAACTTGGTGCTGATGGTGTATTTGTTGGATCTGGTATCTTCAAATCAGAGAACCCAGAGAAATTTGCACGTGCAATCGTTGAAGCAACGACTCATTATGAAGATTACGAACTAATTGCAAGCCTTTCTAAAGGATTAGGTAATGCAATGAAAGGTATCGAAATTTCAACGTTATTACCAGAACAACGCATGCAAGAGCGTGGATGGTAATTAAAGGAGATCTTTAAAATGGTGAAAATCGGTGTACTAGGTCTTCAAGGTGCAGTTCGTGAGCATGTAAAATCAGTTGAGGCAAGTGGTGCAGAAGCTGTTGTTGTAAAGCGTATAGAGCAACTTGAAGAGATTGATGGTCTTATTTTACCAGGCGGTGAAAGTACAACAATGCGCCGTCTTATTGATAAGTATGCTTTCATGGAGCCTCTTCGTACATTTGCGAAGTCTGGTAAACCAATGTTTGGTACATGTGCAGGAATGATTCTTCTTGCGAAAACACTTATTGGCTATGAAGAAGCACATATTGGTGCTATGGATATTACGGTTGAGCGCAATGCGTTCGGACGCCAAAAAGATAGTTTTGAAGCTGCACTTTCAATGAAAGGTGTGGGAGAAGACTTTGTTGGTGTATTTATCCGTGCTCCGTATGTTGTAAATGTAGCTGATGATGTTGAAGTACTTTCTATGCATGGCGAGCGAATAGTAGCGGTAAGGCAAGGGCCGTTTTTAGCTGCTTCTTTCCATCCGGAATTAACGGATGATCATCGTGTAACAGCATACTTTGTAGAAATGGTAAAAGAAGCGAAAATGAAAAAAGTTGTATAAGTAACTTGCAACTTGTATAAGATTATAGTAAATTGATGATAACAATTTTATAAAATAAGCGTGTTGATAGGAAGTAGTAACAAATGTTGTTTCTTATAGAGAGTCGATGGTTGGTGGAAATCGATAGAAACAGTTTGTGAATCCATCCTGGAATGGAATGTGGAATATCTTTTGATTAGTAAACATTCCCGGTGAAGAGCCGTTATTTCTACTTGAGAGGAAAGCGGTAATGCTTTCAACTAGGGTGGCAACGCGGGTTAACTCCCGTCCCTTTGTATAGGGACGGGAGTTTTTTGTGTTTTATAAAATAAAAGGAGGAGTATATAATGCTTGATATTAAATTTTTACGTACGAATTTTGAAGAAGTAAAAGCAAAATTACAGCATAGAGGCGAAGATTTAACGGATTTTGGTCGCTTTGAAGAACTTGATACGAGAAGAAGAGAGCTACTTGTTCAAACAGAAGAACTAAAAAGTAAACGTAACGAAGTATCTCAACAAATTTCAGTATTAAAGCGTGAAAAGAAAGATGCGGAAGCTCTAATTCTAGAAATGCGTGAAGTTGGGGAAAAAGTAAAAGATCTTGATAATGAGCTTCGTACAGTTGAAGAAGATTTAGAAAGATTAATGCTATCTATCCCAAATATCCCTCATGAATCTGCTCCAATAGGTGAAACAGAGGATGATAACGTAGTAGCACGTACTTGGGGAGAAGTGAAAGAATTTACTTATGAGCCAAAACCACATTGGGATCTTGCTACTGATTTAGGGATTTTAGATTTTGAACGTGCTGGGAAAGTAACAGGAAGCCGATTTGTATTTTACAAAGGTGCTGGTGCAAGATTAGAACGTGCTTTGATTAGCTTTATGCTTGACCTTCATACTGATGAGCATGGATATGAGGAAGTATTGCCTCCTTATATGGTAAACCGTGCAAGTATGACAGGAACAGGACAACTTCCGAAGTTTGAAGAAGATGCATTCCGTATTGAAAGTGAAGATTATTTCCTAATCCCAACAGCTGAAGTACCTGTAACGAATATGCATCGTGATGAGATTGTGAGTAAAGAGCAATTGCCGATACGATATGCTGCGTTTAGCTCATGCTTCCGTTCTGAAGCAGGTTCAGCTGGTCGTGATACACGTGGTTTAATTCGCCAACACCAATTTAATAAAGTTGAACTTGTTAAGTTCGTGAAACCAGAAGATTCTTACGAAGAGTTAGAAAAATTAACAAATGATGCAGAGCGCGTGTTACAATTATTAGAGTTGCCATATCGCGTTATGAGCATGTGTACAGGAGATTTAGGATTTACAGCAGCGAAGAAATACGATATTGAAGTATGGATTCCAAGCTATGGTACATATCGTGAAATTTCTTCTTGTAGTAATTTTGAGGCATTCCAAGCGAGACGCGCGAATATCCGTTTCCGTCGTGAGCCAAATGGCAAACCGGAACATGTTCATACACTAAATGGATCTGGTCTTGCAATTGGACGTACAGTGGCAGCTATTTTAGAGAACTACCAACAAGAAGATGGTACAATTATAATTCCAGAAGTTCTTCGCCCTTATATGGGAGGAAAAACAGTTATTAAATAAGTTAAAACATTCATCGGTATGAGTGATTGGTAATTATGGACGTTGTCAGCAGTGTCATAAAGGAGAGGGGAAGTAAAATTTTCCTTTCCTCATAATTTATTATAGTAGGGTTGACTAACTGTTTTTCTTTTGATATTATATTTGATGTCAATATGGAGGTATACCCAAGTCTGGCTGAAGGGATCGGTCTTGAAAACCGACAGGCGGCGAGAGTCGCGCGGGGGTTCGAATCCCTCTACCTCCTCCAGATATAATTGACAACAGCGCATATAAGTGGAGATTGGAGAACTCGTTACCAACACGTAACGAGTTTTTATTTTAAAACCAATCATAAAGTATGATGTAAGGATATAGTGTCCTTATTACACACTCATATTCCGATGATTATCTTCATAGATATGAAAGGAGTTAACATGGATCTTATTATACAAACGTTTCCTTTAGATGGAAAAACTTTATATTATGTACAATGTCCTGTCTGTAAGAACAATAGAATTTTAAACAGTGGTGCAAATGTGTCGCGCATTATAAGTGATGATACATTCCGTAAACTTTGTGGTTGCACTTGTGATGTAAAACAGGTTGCAAAAAAAGTAGAGGTACCAAAAGAAGCTGAAAAACCAGCTGTGCAAAAAGAAGTAACTCCAAAACGTACAGGGAAATTACTAACAGCAGTAATTAATGGGAAAGAATTGACTGTTAAAGAGATTGCTGAAACATATGATATTAGTACGAGTACTGTTCGTCAGCGTATTAATGCAGGAAAGCCAGAGAGTGAAATTATTGCTCCGACAAAAAAGAAAAAGTAATTTCATAGGAAAACCCGTGCATATGCACGGGTTTTTTATTTTACAAGTTTACGTGTTTGTTTTAAAAAATGTCCAATTTTTTTAATGATTGGTTCGATTGAATCGCCATCTTTTAAAATATCGTATTCATTAATGTTTAATCGTAAAACAGGGCATGAATTAAAGTTATTAATCCAGTTATCGTAACGTCCATGCATCTCTTTCCAATATTCAATTGGTGTTTGCTGCTCCATGGGACGTCCTCGTTCTTGAATACGATCGACAATATCATCAAAAGAACCTTCTAGGTAAATTAATAAGTCTGGATGAGGGAAGTAAGGAGTCATGACCATAGCATCAAATAAACCTTTGTATGTTTCATAATCAGTTTCAGTCATTGTACCCTTTTCGTAATGCATTTTTGCGAAAATACCAGTATCCTCATAGATAGAACGGTCTTGAACAAAACCGCCGCCATATTCGAAAATTCTTTTTTGTTCTTTAAATCGTTCTGCTAAAAAGTAAACTTGTAAGTGAAAGCTCCAGCGTGTGAAATCAGCATAGAACTTGTCCAAATATGGGTTGGAATCTACTTTTTCAAAAGATGTACGATAACCTAAAGCGTTAGCCAATGCAGTTGTCATAGTTGATTTACCGACACCTACTGTTCCAGCAATAGTGATAACTGCATCATTTGGTATATCATATTTTTGCCTTAAATTCATTGTTATTTCGACTCCTTCAAGAGAGTATTTTGAAGAGCTGATAAGATGACATTTAAATCATCAGGATTTCTTACAAAATCCATATCGTCTCCATTAAATTTTAATACCGGAATATCTGGATGGTCCTTTTTGAAAGCATCCATTGCTGTTTCGTAATCTTTTGTAAGCTGTAGCAAGTAATTTGGATCCATATTTTTTTCGAATTCTCTTCCGCGCATGGCAATTCGTTTTTGTAATGTTTCTAGGCTTGCTGTTAAATAAACGATGACATTTGGTACAGGCATATCTTGCGTAAGAATGCGATAAATTTGCATGTATTTATCATATTGAGAATCTTTTAATGTACGGGATGCAAAAATTAAATTTTTAAATATATGATAATCTGCTACTACAGGCTTTCTTTGATTCAAATACTTTATGTTAATATCCTCTAGTTGTTTGTATCTATTACAAAGAAAGAACATCTCTGTTTGAAAACTCCATTCGTCGATGTCTTCGTAGAATTTTCCTAAAAAAGGATTTTCATCAACAATCTCTTTTAGTAAGTGGAGTTGCATGTGAGTTGAAAGTTCCTTCGCAAGTGAAGTTTTTCCAACACCAATTGGTCCTTCAACCGTGATAAATGGTACTCCGGTCACGCTGTTTCCTCCTTTCAATCAGTGATTTACCGTGACTACTAAAAACACAAAACAGAATTATTGTAGCACAAGAGGAGAGCGAGCGGACTAATTTGATATAAAAAGTTAGAAAATAGATATGTATTAATTAAATTTTATTTGGGATGACGGTACAATATTTGCCTTTAATGTGGCTTCCATTATTTTTAAAGCATGTTCATTATCTTGCTCGTTATTAGAAGCGATGCAATCCCGTGGTACATAAAGTGTATAATTTCTCATATGGGCATCATTAGCTGTAAAAAGGATGCATATGTTCCCGGCAATTCCTGTTAAAATGAGATTTTCGATTTTTAAATAACCTAATAAAGAATTCAAAGGTGTTTCATAAAAAGCAGAGTAATGTGGTTTAATAAAAATATAATCGTCAGTATGCGGAGCAATGGCCTCGATAATATTTTTACTATACTCATTTGTACAATGAGTGATAAGTTGATCAATATCAGATCTCCAAAGTTGATAGTGATCATTGACATAAATTATTGGATAGCCCAATGATTTCATGGTGTCCTTTAATTGTAAAATGGGGTTCTTTATAATTTCACATTTCTGTGCCAGGATGGGTCCGTGGGAGAATTGAAAATCATTAATCATATCGATAATGAGTAAGGCAGTATTTTTCATATGTAATTCCCTCTCTTTCTTCTTTAGGTTGGATTGAATTTGTAAAAGTTATCCCACCTGCAAGAAACGAAAAAGTGTATTTTATTTTTGGTGAAAGGACTATATTATGGAGCGAGATATATATTTTATGCAGTTAGCAATAGAGGAAGCGAAGAAGGCGGAGGCGATACAAGAGGTACCAATTGGTGCTGTAATTGTGCTAGATGGTGAAGTGATTAGTGTCGCACATAACTTAAGAGAAACTGAACAGAGATCAATAGCTCACGCCGAGCTCTTAGCTATTGATGAAGCTTGCAAAAAATTAGGGACATGGCGTTTAGAAGATGCAACGTTATATGTAACATTAGAACCTTGCCCAATGTGTGCAGGGGGAATTGTTTTATCGCGTATAAAACGGGTTGTATATGGTGCGAGCGATCCGAAAGGTGGATGTGCAGGTACGTTGATGAATCTTTTAACTGATGAGCGTTTTAATCATCAGTGTGAAGTAGTGGCTGGTGTACTTGAAGAGGAATGTGGTACGTTGTTAACGATTTTTTTTAGGGAGCTTCGTAAGAAAAGAAAAGAAGTGAAAAAACTAGAGAAAAGTAATGGTAACTAACGTATTTGCATTTTGTAAAAAAACAAGTTATACTGATAATGCCTTATCCAAGGCAACCGAATATTGGTTTTAACTTTGCCGTGCTAAGCGGGGAGGTAGCGGTGCCCTATACTCGCAATCCGCTCTAGCGAGGCTGAATCCCTTCTCGAGGTTATGCTGCTGTAAGGTCTGCCTTAAGTAAGTGGTGTTGACGTTTGGGTCCTGCGCAACGGGACCCCGTGAACCTTGTCAGGTCCGGAAGGAAGCAGCAATAAGCGGGTTTTCTCGTGTGCCGCAGGAGTGCCTGAACCGAGCTAACTGCTTGAGTAACGCTTATGGTACGTAATCGACAGAAGGTGCACGGCAGTTATATATGTATACAAAACTCACCTTTATATAAAGGTGAGTTTTTTGTATGGAAAATAACTTTTGGAATCTATAAACAGAATGGGTTATAATAAATAAGATAATAACCTTTGAGGGAGGCCGTATTTTCGTGTCATACCAAGCGTTATACCGAACATGGAGACCGCAAAAATTCGAAGATGTAGTCGGTCAAAAGCACGTGACAAAAACGTTGCAAAATGCCCTTCTTCAAGAGAAAGCTTCACATGCTTATTTGTTTTCGGGTCCGAGGGGAACAGGGAAAACGACAATTGCAAAAGTATTTGCAAAGGCAATTAACTGTGAACACGCCCCGGTAGCTGAACCTTGTAATGAATGTCCTTCTTGTTTAGGAATTACACAAGGGTCTATTTCAGATGTATTAGAAATTGATGCGGCTTCAAATAACGGTGTAGATGAAATTCGAGATATAAGAGATAAAGTAAAATATGCTCCAAGTGCTGTAGGATATAAAGTATACATTATTGATGAAGTTCACATGCTTTCTATGGGTGCCTTTAATGCGCTTTTGAAAACTTTAGAAGAGCCACCAGGACATGTTATTTTTATTCTGGCGACAACAGAACCGCATAAAATTCCAGCTACAATTATTTCGCGTTGTCAGCGTTTTGAGTTTCGAAAGATATCAGTAAATGATATCGTTGAGAGATTATCGACGGTCGTGACAAATGAAGGTACGCAAGTAGAAGATGAAGCGTTACAAATCGTAGCGCGTGCCGCCGAAGGTGGTATGCGTGATGCGCTCAGTCTTATTGATCAAGCTATTTCTTATAGTGATGAGACGGTGACGAGTGAAGATGTTTTAGCTGTAACAGGATCTGTATCTCAGCGATATTTGGGTGACCTGGTAGAATGTATACGTGAAAATGATGTATCAAGAGCGTTACGTATTATAGATGAGATGATGAGTAAAGGGAAAGATCCAGTTCGCTTTATGGAGGATTTCATTTACTACTATCGTGATATGCTTTTATATCAAACTTCACCACAATTAGAACATATGTTGGAACGGGTAATTGTAGATGATCAATTCCGTACGTTAAGTGAAGAAATGCAACCGGAAGTAATCTATGAAATTATTCATACCCTTAGTAAGGGACAACAGGAGATGAAGTGGACAAACCATCCAAGAATATTCTTGGAAGTTGTTATGGTGCAACTGTGTCAGCAGTTTATGATGCAAGCAAACGGCGCAGATCGTTTGCAAGCGATTATGAACAGGATGCAGCAGCTGGAGAAAGAGTTAGAGCAAGTTAAAAAGAATGGCATGCCAGCTGGTGTGCAGCAGGAAGTAAGAGAGACGCGGGCAACACCAAAACCGGTACGAACAGGAAGTATGAAAATTCCTGTTGGACGTGTGAATGAAGTGTTAAAGCAAGCGAAGCGTCAAGATTTAGAACAGTTAAAAGCTGTATGGGGCGAATTATTAGGAAGGCTCAAGTCACATAACAAAGTAGCATTTGCTGTTTTATTAGAAAATAGTGAACCAGTTGCGGCTTCGGATGATACCTATGTGTTAGCATTTCAATATGAGATTCATTGCAAAATGGCTAGTGAAAATCGAGAAGCGATGGATACATTGGAACAAACTCTTTTTGAATTGTTAAGTAAAAGGTTAAATATGATTGCTATCCCAAAAAGTGAATGGGGTAAAATTCGTGAAGACTTTTTACAACGCGAAGGCGGGGATTCTGAAGAAAGCCCAGAACAAAAAGAAGATCCTCTTATAGAAGAGGCTGTAAAATTAGTAGGGCAAGAACTTATTGAAATAAAAGAGTAATAATAATGAGGAGGAATTAATTATGATGCGTGGCGGAATGGGAAATATGAATAACATGATGAAACAAATGCAAAAGATGCAAAAAGACATGGCGAAGGCGCAAGAAGAGCTTGGCGAAAAAACAGTTGAAGGTACAGCTGGCGGCGGAATGGTTACTGTTATTGCAAATGGTCATAAGCAAGTTCTTGAAGTGAAAATTAAAGAAGAAGTTGTAGATCCAGAAGATATCGAAATGTTACAAGACTTAGTATTAGCTGCAACGAATGATGCACTTAAAAAGGTTGATGAACTTTCAAACTCTACAATGGGCAAATTTACAAAAGGCATGAACTTACCAGGTGGAATGTTCTAGGAGGATATTGATATATGCATTATCCAGAACCGATATCAAAATTAATCGATAGTTTTATGAAGTTGCCAGGAATCGGACCGAAAACAGCGGTTCGATTGGCATTCTTCGTGTTAGATATGAAAGAGGATGATGTACTAGGTTTTGCGAAAGCACTTGTGAATGCAAAGCGAGATTTAGCGTATTGTTCTGTGTGCGGACATATCACTGACCGCGATCCTTGTTATATTTGTGACGATTCGCATAGGGATCAATCGGTTGTTTGTGTAGTACAAGAGCCGAAAGATGTAATTGCGATGGAAAAAATGAAAGAATACCAAGGTGTATATCATGTTTTGCGTGGTGCCATTTCTCCAATGGAGGGAATTGGACCAGAGGATATTAATATCCCGCAGTTATTAAAGAGACTGCAAGATGAAACAGTACAAGAAGTGATATTAGCAACAAACCCTAATATTGAAGGGGAAGCCACAGCGATGTACATATCCCGCCTCTTAAAGCCAACAGGAATTAAAGTAACTCGTATTGCACATGGTCTGCCAGTTGGTGGAGATTTAGAATATGCAGATGAAGTAACACTATCGAAAGCTTTAGAAGGCCGTAGAGAGATATAAGAGGAGAAGGGAAAATGTTCTTTCAAAAAAAGGGTAAGTTGCGTAAAGAGTATGACGATAAGTTAATTGTATTATTAGAAAAGGTAAAGAATGAATGGCTACGTCAGAAGAGACTGGTTGAACAAAGTGTTGAGCCGTCTCAAGATGTACTTTGTTCTTTAAAAATAGCAGAGGCGAAATATTTTTTCTTGTTAAAAGAAGCAAAACGTCGTCCTGTGAAAATGGAACAATGGTAAAAGGTCCTGCTTTTTAAAGCGGGACCTTTTGCTTTTTATCGATTTATTTGTGAGTAATAGGGCTACTTTATTTTTGGGATATAAAAATGAGAAAGAAAAAGTGGGAATGGAATTAGTTGTATCTAATTGTTAGCACTTAGAAGAAATATTACTGATTAAAGGTTATAAATACGAAGTGGTAGGAGTTATGTTATAGATGTTCTTTTTTCTTGTCTTGTCCCATACAAATGGATATGTATAGGTCATTCATAAGGAGGAAAAAATGAATTCTACAATTATTATTGTTGGCATTCTTGCTTTGGTTTTTATTTTTCTTGTTTTTGGTGTTTCTGCTAAACCAATACGTTTTATAGGGAAAGCACTCTTTCATGTCACTTTAGGTATAGCGTTACTATTTATTGTGAATGTTGCAGGGACATATTTCGATTTTCATATTCCAATTAACATGGGCACAGCTACAGTATCAAGTTTATTAGGGGTGCCAGGTGTTGCTGCATTAGTGATTATTAAGCTGTATATAATGCCAAGATAAATTTATTTTGGCATTTTTTAAAAAAGCGTTGACTTATCGATTAGTAATATGATAAATTAATAAGCGTCGTCAGGAACGAAAGAAAAAAGTTGTTGACAGATTCAAGTCAAAATGTTAAATTATAAAAGTCGCTGAAACGCGGCGTTGAACTTTGAAAACTAAACGAAACAAACAACGTGAAACGTCAATTTTTATTTTTAGATGCTAGACAAACTAACTTTATTGGAGAGTTTGATCC
>NZ_JBIYDV010000039.1:0-12171 GCF_044909215.1 Bacillus sp. RC252
AGTAAGAAGTAATAGCCGCGATAAGGCTATATAGTTTCAAATAAGAGCTTATAGCCAAGATAAAGCTATATAGTTTCAAGTAAGAAGTAATAGCCATGATAAGGCTACATAGTTTCAAGTAAGAAGTAATAGCCGCGATAAGGCTATATAGTTTCAAATAAGAGCTTATAGCCAAGATAAAGCTATATAGTTTCAAGTAAGAAGTAATAGCCGTGATAAGGCTATATAGTTTCAAATAAGAGCCTATAGCCCCGATAAAGCTATGCAGTTTCAAATAAGAGTTTATAGCCATGATAAGGCTATATAGTTTCAAATAAGAAGTAATAGCCGTGATAAGGCTATGCAGTTTCAAATAAGAGCTTATGGCCAAGATAAAGCTATATAGTTTCAAATAAGAGTTTATAGCCCCGATAAAGCTATATAGTTTCAAGTAAGAAGTAATAGCCATGATAAGGCTATGTAGTTTCAAATAAGAGTTTATAGCCCCGATAAAGCTATGCAGTTTCAAATAAGAGTTTATAGCCCCGATAAAGCTATGCAGTTTCAAATAAGAGTTTATAGCCATGATAAGGCTATGTAGTTTTAAATAAGAGTTTATAGCCCCGATAAAGCTATGCAGTTTCAAATAAGAGTTTATAGCCCCGATAAAGCTATGCAGTTTCAAATAAGAGTTTATAGCCATGATAAGGTTATGTAGTTTTAAATAAGAAGCAGCTGGGGGATTTAAGTTTTGACTTAGAGTAACAAGTTATCTAGGCGTTAAGCAAAAAATCAGTGTGTTTAACTAATTTACTTTTAAAAATTGAAATTGTATTGTAAAGTAGTGATTTTACAAATAGAAGCAGTTTTATATAATTAAAGACAAGTAAAGAGAATTAAAATGATCCACAATAAAAGGAGTAAAAACCAATAATTGTGCAGATTGTTCAGATAACATTTCAACTTATAGGTTATGTGGTTTTTCATCTAAATGGGAAAAATAAACGCACTTTTATTCAGTCATCTTTTTAAAGTGAACTTCCATCAGTGGGAGTCTTATAGCCTGCGAATCGTGGGATGAAAAATGGACTAAGAATTTAATCTTAGTCCATTTCTTATTTTATATCCATTTTGTATGGAATGTACCTTCTTTATCTACTCGTTTATACGTATGCGCTCCAAAATAATCGCGCTGCGCTTGTAACAAGTTTGCAGGTAGTTTGGCAGTACGATAGCTGTCATAATAAGAAATTGCTGCTGAAAATGCAGGTATCGGAATGCCCTGTTGTACCGCCATTGAGATAATTTGGCGTAATCCGCCTTGATATGACTCTACAATTTCTTTAAAGTATGGATCAAGTAAAAGGTTCGGTAGGTCAGTGTTTGTCTCATAAGCCTCTTTAATGTTCTGTAAAAAGGCAGCACGGATAATACATCCGCCTCTCCAAAGCATAGAAATGCTGCCAAAATCAAGGTTCCAATCATATTCCTCAGAAGCTGCCTTCAATTGCGTGAATCCTTGTGCATAAGAACAAATTTTACTCATATATAAAGCTTGGCGCACTGCTTCAATTAATTCAGCTTTTTCAACTCCAATTGCTGTTTTATCTTTAGGGCCAGATAAAACTTTGCTTGCGTTCACGCGCTCTTCTTTTAAAGCAGAAATGCAACGTGCAAATACAGATTCCGTGATAATAGGGAGAGAGATACCTAAATCAAGTGCGCTTTGGCTTGTCCATTTCCCTGTACCCTTTTGTCCTGCAGTATCAAGAATAACATCCACTAATGGCTTACCAGTTTCTTCATCTTTCTTCTTGAAGATATCGGCTGTAATCTCAATTAGATAGCTGTTCAGTTCACCTTTATTCCATTCAGCAAATATTTCATGGAACTCTTCTGCAGTCAAATCAAGTGTTTGTTTCAAGAAGAAATATGCTTCACAAATTAATTGCATATCTCCATACTCAATACCGTTGTGAACCATCTTTACATAGTGGCCTGCCCCATTAGGTCCGATATAAGAACAGCAAGGCTCGTTATTCACTTTTGCAGAGATGTTTTCAAGCATATCCTTTACTTTTTCGTATGCATCCTTCTGTCCGCCTGGCATAATAGATGGTCCCTTCAATGCACCCTCTTCGCCGCCTGACACACCTGCACCGATGAAATTGATTCCTTCTTCGGCAAGACGTTTGTTTCGGCGAATTGTATCGACAAAGTATGTATTACCACCGTCAATTAAAATATCACCTTTATCGAGGTGAGGGACTAGAGAATCAATCGCCTTATCTGTAGTTTCCCCTGCATTAACCATTAATAAAATCTTTCTAGGTGATTCAAGTGAGTTAACAAACTCTTCAACTATATGAGTACCAACTAAGTTTTTACCACGGTTTTCCTCAATGATTTCATCAACTTTTTCCTTTGAAATATCATATAGGGCAACAGAATACCCTTTGCTTTCAAAGTTAAGTGCCAGGCTTTTTCCCATAACGCCCACACCAACAACTCCAATTTGTAACTTTGCCATATTCCATCGTTCCTTTCCATGTATGTTACTCTGTATTATAGTATATATACCTAAAATAACACTTTAATCAAATAATCAATCTTTTTCATTTCAATAGGCACCGCCAGTATTCGTGCAAAAGGTTATAGGGACACGGCACATCACTATCAAGTTAAAAAATAAAGAGAAATTTTCATCCTTATTAATCAATCATGAAAAATAACCGGTTAATTATGAAAAATCACATTAAACAGCTTCCGTATCCCTTTTATTGTTTAGAAAGATCTATACAAATAAACTTAATAATAAAGTAAATCCTAATCCGGCTACAGAAACGATAGTCTCAAGTAAAGTCCATGTTGCAAATGTTTCTTTCATGCTTAAACCAAAGTACTCTTTGAACATCCAGAAACCAGCATCGTTCACGTGTGAAGCAATTAAACTACCAGCCCCTGTTGCAAGGACAACTAAAGCAAGGTTAACATCAGATTGACCTAACATCGGAATCACTAAACCGACAGTTGTTAATGAAGCAACCGTAGCAGACCCTAATGAAATACGTAAGATGGCAGCGATAATCCATGCGAGTAAGATCGGTGATAATGAAGTTCCTTTGAATAATTCGGCTACATAGTTACCAACGCCGCCATCAATTAATACTTGTTTGAAGGCTCCGCCTCCACCAATAATTAAGAGCATCATCCCAATATTCGAGATCGCTGTTGTACAAGATTCCATCACGTTTTTGATTGGAATATTTCTTGCCAATCCCATTGTATAGATCGCAACTAGTAAGGATATCAACATGGCTGTATCCGCATTTCCAATAAACTCGATTGCTGCTAGTAAACTATTATCTGTAAATCCCATTGTTTTTTGCAGCAAATTAATAATTGTAGCGATTGCCATTAAAAGAACAGGCAGTAAAGCGGTAAAAACACTGATTCCAAAGCTAGGAGTTTCTTCAAGTTTAAATACTTTCTGCTCACCTAAAGATTTGATATTACCAGTTTTTGTGAACGCCTCAGGTACTAGTTTTTTTGCAAGTTTAGTAAATACAGGTCCAGCTAACACAACTGTTGGAACCGCTATCATAAAACCGTAAAGTAATACTTCACCGATGTTTGCATGCAATTCACCAGCGATAGCGGTTGGTCCTGGGTGTGGCGGTAAAAATCCGTGTGTTACAGATAAAGCTGCTGCCATCGAAATACCGAGATATAAGATAGAAACTTTTAATTCTCTTGAAATAGCAAATACAATCGGAATTAATAATACTAATCCTACTTCAAAAAATAATGCAATACCGATAATAAATGAGGCAGTCACAACAGCCCATTGAATGTTCTTTTCCCCGAATTTTTTCACAAGGGTCATGGCAATGCGTTGTGCGCCCCCAGAATCTGAAAGCAACTTACCTAACATCGCACCAAGTCCAAAAACGAGTGCTAAATGACCAAGTGTTCCGCCTAATCCCGCTTCAATGGTTTTAAAAATTTTTTCTGGTGGCATTCCAAGTGCTAAAGCAACCCCGACCGATACAATGATTAATGAAATAAAGGTATTTAATTTAAAGCGCATTATCAGTAAAAGTAATGCTAAAATCCCAATTGCTACAATGACTAATGGCATCGTAGTTCCCCCCAATATTAGCTGTATTTGTGTTTATCCCACTATAAGTTGGCAGTAAGTCCCCCCACCTCAAGATTTAGAGAGAAGTGAGGATTGGGGGATTACTGATGAAGGTTTTACTTTATTAAATTTCTTTGATAATTTGCAATTCGTGTATAATCGTCTTCTAGCGCCCTTGATAGGTTAATAAATATCGGCAGTAATTGTCTGTATTCTTTTGTTGCTTCTTCTTTCGGTGTATGTTTGTAGGTACTGCCAACCATTTCGGAAACGATTTCAAAAGAATCAATTTTTTCTGTGGCATAGAGACCTAATATACATGCACCTAGACAAGAGCTTTCGTAGCTCTTTGGAACAACGACTTCAGATGCGAAAATATCGGACATCATCTGTCGCCAAACGTCAGACCTTGCGAAGCCGCCTGTTGCTTGAATACGGGTTACAGGACCATCCATGCATTCGGTTAACGCTAAGAATACAGTGTATAAATTATATATAACGCCTTCTAAAGCTGCACGAATCATATGTTCCTTCTTATGTGACATCGTTAAACCGAAGAAGGAGCCACGTACATCTGGATTCCATAATGGTGCACGTTCACCTGCGAGGTATGGATGGAATAATAATCCGTCTGCACCAGGTCTCACGCGTTCAGCTATTTTAGTTAATACATCGTATGGATCAATTCCTAGTCTTTTCGCAGTTTCTACTTCTGATGAAGCAAGTTCATCACGAATCCAGCGAAGGACCATTCCGCCATTGTTTACCGGTCCACCAATTACCCAATGCTTTTCCGTTAAGGCATAACAAAATATTCTTCCTTTTTTATCTGTTTGTGGCTTGTCAATGATGGTCCGAATAGCACCGCTTGTCCCAATTGTGACAGCAATCTCACCTTTTCGAATTGCATTCACACCTAGATTAGAAAGCACCCCATCACTGGCACCAATGACAAACGGTGTTTGAGAATCGATACCAATCTTTTGGGCTAAATCTGGATTGCAGTTGCTAAATATTTGGGTGGTTGGTACGAGTTCAGATAATTGAGCTGGTGTTATACCAGCAATTTTTAAAGCTTCCTCATCCCAATCTAGTGTTTTTAAGTTCATGATACCCATGCACGAAGCGATGGAATGATCAACAACATATTGATCAAAGAATTGTTTGAAGATATATTCTTTGATTCCAATATATTTTTTCGTTCTAATAGCAATTTCCGGATGGTCATTCACAATCCATGTAATTTTACTTAATGGTGACATTGGGTGAATAGGTGTTCCTGTTTGTCTATAAACTTCATGGCCATTCAGTTCATCTTTGATTTTATGTGCCCATGCCTCACTACGATTATCTGCCCAAGTGATACAAGGTGTCAGCGGCTGATCATTTTCATCCATAGCAATGACACTATGCATAGCACTGCTAAATGAAATAAACGATGGTTTTTTATCTGAATGCTGTTTCGTTATATTTGATATCGCTTGTAAAACAGCTTGGAAAATCTCTTCTGGATCTTGTTCCGCTGTGGATATATCCGGTGTGCGAAGTGGATAACCAATATTCTCGGTTTGGATGACTTCGCCTTTTTCAGTAAATAAAACTGCTTTCGTACTTGTTGTACCGATATCTATACCTAACATATAGCTACTCATGTCCTTGCTCTACTCCTTTAGATAACATTTGTTGTGACATCCAGAGATCTTCAACTTTCCCTTGAACATCATCAAAGTTTTGATGTAAGGCCTCAATCATGAGGGCTCGATCTTTTGATTCGATTGCTTTTATATAAAGCTCATGATTTTTAATAACCCGTTCAAAGTCTTCGTACTTTTCCTTGAAACGAGTACGCATTGATAAAAGGATTAAGCTTTCCATAACAGGCTTTAAATTATTCCAAATCATCAGGATGTAGGAATGCTCAATGGTTCGAATAATCGTTTCATGGAATAAGAGATCTTGATAAGAAAACTCATCAGAATCATGATATTTAATGGCGATTTTCATCATTTCCATTATTTTATTTAGTTCTCTTACTAAATCATTTGTGTCCATCTTTACAAGTCGCTCAAAGATAAACGTTTCTATAAGTAAACGAACATCATATATTTCTTCGATTTCTTTCTCGGTTAAACCAATGACAACTGCGCCCATTCTTTCTAAGCGAATAATATTTTCAGAAGCTAGTACTTTTAATGCTTCACGAACGGGTGACCGACTTACAGAAAAATCGGCAGCTAATTTATTTTCCGATAGGATGGTACCGCTTTCAATTTGACCTGCAATAATGCGCATTCTCAGTTCGCTCGCAACACGATCACCTGTAGAAGCTTTTGAAAGCCATTTTTCAGGATAAAGAAATTCCATTGATTTCGTCATAAACTCACCTCGTGTTAATCAAGTATACTTGTATACAAGTATTATAACTCGGATTTTTAATTATGCAAGCGCTTTTATTGTTTGCTTTGGTTGTTTTAGAGGAAAGCCCCATAATTATCAAGCTAACAAATCGAGTCGCCCCAAAAACTATTATTGTTGATGAAGAAGATTTAGGGAATGGAAAACTGAAGAATACGATATCCAAGGACTTACATCAACATATTTAGCACTCGGGTTTACAATCTTTTGAATCAAAAATATAGATGTTAAGAATGTAACAGTAACTGAATTTGAGCATTAAAAACTTTTAAAAATTGAAATTGTATTGTAAAGTAATGATTTTACAAATAGAAGCAGTCTTATATAATTAAAGACAAGTAAAGAGAATTTAAATGATCCACAATAGAACGAGTAAAAATCAACAATTGTGCGGATTATTCAGATAACATTTCAACTTAAAGGTTATGTAGCCAACATATAGCTATGACGTTTCATAGTGTTAGGATTTAAATTATATTGGTTATTAACATTGTTAGGAGGTACTTAAATATGGAAAAAGTATTAGTATTGTTCAGTGATGCCCTCCTACTTGCTGCTCCAATTTATGAAGAAAACAAGCAGTTATGGGCCAAATGGAATAAATACTATAAAGAAGTACAAGAGAATCACGATAAATTAGTAACATCAGCTAATATGTCCCCTTCCTTTTCAACACTTGTTTCTTGGTTAGGTCAGAAACAAGAGCAAGGAATATCGTTGTTGAACATTTATGCCAATCTGGATAAATATAAAATTGAGATTCAAAATGTACTAAATAAGATCATTGAACAAGAATTCGGAGAAAAAGTTGAAGCAGTTGAACCAACTCAAATTTCAATTTTTGAAGATAGTCAGGTAACAGAACATATAGAAGATATATCGGATGATTACTATCCTGTAACCAATGACGCAATGTATTATCAACTACGTGATGGAATAGCAAAAAATCATTTTGAGGAAGATGAAGCAGTAGCAAAACAGGTACTGCCATTAGAAACAAAGAATTCAAGCGGAGTTGCACAACTATCTTCACATAAAGATGAGGATTTGAGATTAGTGAATACAAACGAAGCAGAAAGATGGTCTATATTGGTTGATGGAGTAATTAGTAATATGGATGATCTTACAGCAGACTGTTTGGATACCATTACAATACAATGGTTAAATCAAGCTAAATCTCCAGATGAATTCATAGATTTTAGTTATGAAAATGTATTGGAATTATGTAATATGCCAAAAGCATCAGCAAACGGTGTAGAGTATTATCGTGCAGAAGATAAGATAAAGGTAGCGCAACGTATTGCAGCGCTGGCTAGTATCTTTATTTATTTGAATGATGATAATGAAGTCGTAGTACTGAATGATCAAGCAGAAACTGGCAAACAATTCGAAATGAAACGTGAAGTAATCAAAAGGCTGTTCGTACTTGATTCTGTAGTGCTATGGAGAGATAAGAATACTAATGAATACATGGGAATAGAATCCTGTAAGATTAAGCCAGGGAGTTTCTTATCAGGCTATTTGTATGGTTCTAATAGTACAACTGCTTTATTGTCAAAAAAAGCATTAGAGTATAATAGTTATAGACACAAGTTTCATAAACGTTTAATACGTTATTTATCCTGGCAGTGGCGAATTCGTCAACAATACAGTACTTTAAAAAGACCATACTCCATTGGTGGAGAAAAAGGTCTACTATCTGTCATCGGTATAAAAACAAGTAAGGGTCGCCCAACTCGAATTCGTGAACAACTAGAAAATGTTTTAATTGATTTAGAAAAGGAAAATGTAATTTCACATTGGGCATATGCAGAGGAATTGGATGAAACAAAGATAGGAGAACGTAATTGGTTTAAGAATTACTATTCAAAATTAGGAATCATTATCTTACCACCAAAAGAATTGATGAATAATATAGATAGTATGGTAAAGAAAAAAGCAATTGGTATGCAAGAGAAGCAGGAGGACCATTATATTCTAGATACAGTAAAACAAACTCCTGAAGGATCAGAAGATGTGATACGAGAAAAAATTATGTATCAGCATATGCATCAAAATAAAACAATGCGTGAGATAGCAGATGAAATAGGTCTATCCCCTGCTACGTTATCAAGATTCTGTAATAACAAAATGAAGCGTATTTCAAAAAGTGTTAATGAAAAACTAAACAAGTGGTATGAAAGACAAATGATTATAGAATCTATGTAAAGAGAAGCAGATACCT
Organism: Bacillus sp. RC252; assembly: GCF_044909215.1. Taxonomy (NCBI): domain Bacteria; kingdom Bacillati; phylum Bacillota; class Bacilli; order Caryophanales; family Bacillaceae; genus Bacillus; species Bacillus sp. RC252. Next base: position 8,760 of record NZ_JBIYDV010000039.1, read on the forward strand.
TTACAGAGGTACCTGCTTCTTTTTAGTTTGTTCATTTTCTACATGTATTGCTCCATAATTGCGCTCGATATTGGAATAATTTCTATTTGCTATTCCTAAAAACAGAAACCACGTATTTAATTTCCCCTCCTTTACTTTACGTGAAATTCGTTCAACTACTCGGGGTATACCGAGTGTACTTTTGTACAAAATAAGATTGTTAAACGTTAAATTGAGGAGGGTTTGTATGCAAAATCATAAAAAAGCTATAGAGAAGTCTGGTTCTATTATGAAACCAAATTTTGCAGAAACTGATGCGCAAAAAGTAAAACAAGAAATTCAAAATGATGTAAGAGCAGGACAAGGAGCAATGACTTCCCGAGAAGCTGGGGCAATGCGAGATTAAGAAACCACTCCTTACTGAGTTTTAATTTTCTTCTTTAAAATCTTATTCAGTAAGGAGTTATTCCGTAATCGGGTTTTGTTTCTTAAAAAGTCGTTTTTTGCTTTGAAATAAAGTTTATTTCATGTAAGTATCTCAATTTGAAATAATTTATTTTTCGTTTAACTTTTCCAAAAGGAAGTTTAAATTGCCTTGGTATAAAGAATTCCAAAATTGTCTATTGTAGTCATCATCGTTTATTAGTATGTTATTATCAAATTCCACTAATTTGTTCTTTAATCCATAAAAAGTGTTTATTAGATCATGGTTTTTGTAGTGTTCCTGCTCTATTAGTTGAACCCAATACTTTTTAAAATAATGGAAGCAGCAATACATTTTCTCTATAGAAGAATTAACAAAATATCTTTCTACTCTTTCCGTAATTTCATGTTCTAGCTCATATATTTCTCCTGTGGGCTGGTAGATAGTAATTAGATTACCTGATTCCATATTGCTCCCAATAACAAGGTATGGCTTAAACTTCTCTAAACTCGCTAAAAACTTTTCTGTATATTCTTTATCCAATATCGAAAAAGAAAAATCATTTTGTTTTGTCCATTCCACTACATCTAAAAGAAAACCATTAGAAAAGGTGTGAAATTCTACATTGAGACATTCGAATTCATTTTCTTTAATTTGATGATTAAGTAAAAAATGCATACTATCCATGGGCAAATTTAAATTAACTATTTCCAATGTCATTCCTCCAACCCTTAATATTTAATCCATTTGTGAAAAGAAAATAAAGTTATTTAATTTTTAAACCTAAAACAAGCATAACCCCGTTCAAAATTTAGGACGGGGTTAAAATTTAGTTGTTTAATTTTTGATATAAGATACTTCACTGTACTCAAAATATAACAATAAAATCGTTTGAAAATCTAAGGCTCATTCAACAATAGCGCTCTTTAATGGAATAAATTAAATCATGAACGAGACCTAAAAACACAATCACTTATTTCTTATTGAACTAAAGCCCCTTTAGTTCAATAAGAAATGATGGCACCCCTTATGATAGTATCTATCGCACTTGAGCTCCTATTGAAAAATATTAATGGGATAGGAGGATTAAATGAAATTAAAATAACATATTTTTTCAATTACTAGAGAGACAATTCATAAAATCAATCACGACTTTTCAGCTTATGCATCGAAAGTATTTTTCTTTAATGTTAGTGTTACCTTACCTAATTTAACGACTCCCATAATTATAGAGAGCAACGGTATTAAAAATAAGAGATGGCCTATTCCTGGAGCAAATAATGTTACCGTAGACAAAGGACCAAATAATTTAGGAAATCCAATTAAAATAATCAATGGCAGCAGCCAGTTAAATACTAATATAGACAACCCATTTAGAATCCTACGGAATGTTGCTACTTTACGATTTTTAGGTTTGAAAATTCTGTAAGCTGAACAAACAATTAAAGCAACTATTGTCAGTAAAATCAAATCAATAATTACATATTTTATAAATGGATTGCTATCAGATATAGAAGGTTCTTCATTATGTACCAGTTTGTTTATCCCGCGTATGATGGCATCATATTCATTAAGATTAAGATAATCCATTGAATTGATCTGCAAGCTGATGCCGTACTCCCCATCTAGCAAAATTTTTGAGTATGTATTCTCTGTCCATCCCATATGGAAGATCCCTTCCTTATTTACTTCCCATCCCATTGCATAGTAGGTATCATTCTCAACGGGTGCTGATGGACGATGCATTGTGGTCATCGCATTCGCTGATAGAATACTTTTCCCTTTGAATTCTCCCTGATTCAATTGTACAATCATGTAATTTGCCATATCTTCCGCACTTGAAATAAGGTAACCTGATGCAACAGTCCCTTCATGGATTAACTGCTTCGTTGGTACCTTTAATCCAAATACAGTTTGGTATCCAGTCGCAATTGTATTTTTTGTATCATCTTTTGGATCAACATAACTATTGTTCATTTCAAGCGGTTTGAATATGAATTCATTAATATACTCTTTATACGATTTATTCGTAACCTCTTCGATGACTAAACCTAAAATGTTATAATTTAAATTCGAGTATTGGTATTGTTCGCCCACAGAATATGTCAATTCTGTATTTGCCAAGCTTTTTATATGTTCTTTTGATGTTGTATTCCCTTGGGATATAGATACTTGACCATCATTTGTAGAAAGACCGCTTGTATGATTCAGTAAATGTTGAATGGTGATTTTTGCAGATGCTTCTTCATCTGCAATTCGGAACCTAGGTATGTAGGATTGCACAGGTTCTTCTAGCGAGATTTTCCCTTGCTCCACTAACTGCATAATGGCAAGAGCCGTGAACGATTTACTAGTCGAACCAAGAACAATTGGCGTTTGCGATGTCATTCTTGTCCCATCTGGATTTGAAACACCATATCCTTGTATATATTCCACTTGATCCCCCTTTACGATTGCCAAGGATGCACCAGGAATGTTCAGTCTCTGTATCTCACTTGTCATTAACTTATCAATCTTAGAAATATCAAAACTACCATTTCTAGATTCGTTATCTTTTGCAAATACAACTCCGTTAACACTTATCATTAGCATTAGTATGGCGATTACGAACATCTTGCCGATTGTAAATTGCCTTTTCCTCATAATCTGTTTTTCTCTGATTTCATTCCCGCATATAGAACATTTAAGTTTTTCTTGCTTAACAAAGTTTATCATTTCAGTCTCCTTGTCTACCTTGTTATTTAAATACCTATACCCATACAAACTACTTCTATGTTCAACCAATAAAGTTAACTGTAATTTTAGATTAAGACAATCCTTTACAAATTCTACACTAATATTAACATAAATATCCAATTTCATTTGCGATTTTTTTCCATTAAATGGCCGGATTGTTGAATAACATGACTTGCGTTTTTTAAATGTAGTGTAGTGCTTTGGAAATAAACTATAATCAACAAACATAGACAAAATCCCTGATTTCGATCAAAAACAGGGATTTTGGGCATT
>NZ_JBIYDV010000040.1:0-11010 GCF_044909215.1 Bacillus sp. RC252
GATGGTGTTGTCCCTGACTGTGGTGTTGTGATTGGCTTACTTTCCATCGGATTCGCTGGTGATGGTGTTGTCCCTGACTGTGGTGTTGTGATTGGTTTGCCATCCATCGGATTCGCTGGTGATGGTGTTGTCCCTGACTGTGGTGTTGTGATTGGTTTGCCATCCATCGGATTCGCTGGTGATGGTGTTGTCCCTGACTGTGGTGTTGTAATTGGTTTGCCATCCATCGGATTCGCTGGTGATGGTGTTGTTCCTGGCTGTGGTGTTGTGATCGGTTTGCCATCCATTGATTTTGTTTGACCCGTTGGTGGTTTAATTGTTCCTACTGGTTTTGCTTCCGCCTTTACATCTTCTTGCTTATTCTCAAGTCCACCATTATTTTGATGTGCTACCGGTCTAACTTGAGCTTTTACATCTTCTTCTTTATTATTTAGTTCCTCATTTGATTGCGCTACTGGTTTAACATCCGCTTTTACATCCTCTTCTTTATCTTTTAGTTCTGCTTGTTGTATTTCAGGATTATTATCTTCATGTTTCCCTCGTACTGCTAATTCTGGATTCTCTTTAGTTGCGGCTACTTCTTCCTTAGCCCTTTCTTGCTCCTGATTTCCTTTTCTATCGCGAACACCTAAATTTTCTTCTTTTTTCATTTGATTAATATTTTTTTCTTTTTCTGCTTGCATTTGTTCTTTTTCCTTGCGTTTACCATCTGCTACCTTTTCTTTTCTATCTGCATAGTTTTCTTTCAACTGTTTAAACTTACTATAGCCTGATTTACCCACTTTTCCTGCCACCGCAGCACTTGCAACACCTGCGGCTCCAGCTACTGCTACACCTCTTCCAACTGTCTTAGATCCACGTCTAACATCACGATATTTCTGCCTAATATTACTCATAGCATCTGAAGCTCTTGCTGCCCCTGCATTTGCTGGTACTGTAGTAATTGCATCGAAAATTGTTTTACGGTATAACCAAACACCCAAGAATGAAAGTATTTGTAGTATAGCTACAACTAAGTATCCATACTTATCAGTAGCACTGAACAAAATTGACGATACCCAAAACATTAAAGTTACCAGGAAACCAATTGCAACTTTCATAAGCAATGTTCTAAACAGTTCAGCTAAGAACTTTTTAGCAGTTCCAGTCCAAGCAGGTACTAATGCCATTAATAACATTACAGGTGACATTAGCGCTACGATGATAAACATTAATTGATAAAATAACATCGCCATACTGCATAATCCCAATACAATCCATAAAGGAGCATTAATAACACCTAGTAGTAATACGAGTGCCCCTCTTTCAAAAGTAGCATCTAACGACAGTGTTTTGTTTTTCTGAATCTCAACTTCCTCTTTTATAAGATCTTTTCTTTTTTCAGGATCTGTCGTTGTTAACAATTTCTTTATTCTTTCATCACCGATTTTCTTCATATCTGTTGTGCCAAACTGTAATAATGTATAAGGTTGCTTTATTAATAGAGTGTGTGTTAAATCAGTAATGGAATCAACACCACTTGAATGCCCTTCACTTGCTCCACTAATACTTTGAGATGTATCAAGAACAGTTTTATTTACTTGCTCTGAAAAATTGTTTAATCCTTTGATGATATAACTTGAATTCGCAAAAAAGCCTAGAGTGAAAACTAAAATACCTAAAGCTTTTAACAATCCTCCTAGCATTTCCGACTGACGTCGCTGTATAAAGCCTACCCAGATAACCCAGCATGCTAGTAAAGCTAACATGAGCCCAATTAGTTCACTATATATTCCATTACCCCAAGAACCATTGAATCCTGCTGTTTTAGATATTACCTCACCCAACTTATCTCCAACATCGGCAACTATATTTAAACTCATTGATTGGCCTACCAAACTTGTGACCAAACTACTAATTGCAAGGTTTACTGTCCATGCAATACTAATTAATATAAAAATAGTTGCTACAATTTGTTCTTTAATACTATCTTTCCATTTCCAAAATTTAAGAGATTCACCAAATCCACCTTCTGGAGTATAAACATCGATGCCATAACTACTTGGTGGATATTCCTCAAATTTTAATTTTTCTTTACTTTTCGGAATAATGTCATCAATAAGGGAGTGTCTTGGCTCTTCTTCCGCATAGACTGGTGTAGCTTTAAAAAGTAAATTAAATACTAAAAGCAGAGTACACATTAATAACAATAGGGTAATAAACTTTTTCATTACATGTTACTCCCCCTTTATGGGAAACCTATTAATCTTTTGAACTAAACTCATTAGTCGGTTTAGTATTTGCTACTTCATCAATTTCATTTCGTTCGGGTCCAGAATAACTTCGAACTTTAAAACCATCTTCTGTACGAACGACCCTTACCCATTTCACTGCTTTATCGATATTTTTAGGGGGCTTCTTTGAAATAAAGTTATACATAATTGTATCCTTATCTCCCACATATTCTTTTACTGTATAATCTTTGTAAAATAAATTATTTTGAGGTCCTTTATTAGGATCCAATATTTCATTTTTCTCCCCATCGACAACTAATTTACGTATTGTTCTCAAATCATTTCGTAAATCTGCGTTTACAAAGTCAAGCATCATTTCCCTTGGAGTGTGTCCCTGTTTATCTTTTTCTTCTCCTACACTCTTTTCACTATTACCACATGCCGCACTCAAGAAAAGAGTACCTACACATAGACTTGTTAGTATAATTTTTTTAAATTTTGTTTTTACCATGTTAACTCACTCCTACATTTATTTTTTCTTCCCCTCCTTCGACAAAGGTTGCATTAACTTCCTGCTTTTCATCATCATTTGACTTTCTATAATTCTTCCTTGCATTTGGTCTTGTATCGAATGCATCGTATAGATCCTTGAACACTACATCCATTGTGACAACACCTGTTCTTCCTTGAATATCCTGGAATAAACATTGGCCTGTTTCTAAATTTGTAATAATTGCATGATTTTCTTCATTGTCAGGTAATCCAAAGAAATCTAAGATTGAGGAAATTTCTTTACTGTCTGTATTACGGAATGAGAACTTCATACCGATATTATTTTTAAATGTCTCATCTCCAAGGTCACTTGCACTTTGAGTTGCAAAGTAAACTGCAGAGTTTAAAGCACGACCTTCACGAACTAGCTTACGAGCCAACTCTCGCCCTTGAGAAGTTCCCATAATTGCCCATGCTTCATCTAATAAAACAATTTTGAATTTAGTAGGGTCTTTTTGAAAGAATTTTCTTGCAAATGAAGATAGAGACATCAGCATACTAACTGATAAATTTTCCTGTAAGGTATAATCTTTCGGATCTTTTTGAATATCTGGCATGTCAAGATGCTGAATTTGTATGATATTTACTGCTGTATCAAGTTCAATATCTCTATTTGTTCCATCACCAAAGATTAAGTGTGCAAATGATAAATTCTCAAATGCTTGAATATGAGCGGCTAGTTGTTGATCCACTTTATCCTCACTATCTTCAAGGTATTGAGATACAGCCGTTAAGCATGGCTCTTCCATTCCTGCAACAAATTCTACAGCAGAAGCCAAGCGCGGGAATTTTTCCGAGTTATCAGGTTTAATACCTGTAATGAAAGTAAGAATTGTCATCGCTAACTCAATTGCATCTTTTCGGCTATGTTTATGAATGATAAATGGGTCAAGTTTCCCTTCATCTCGTCTATCAGTCCCTAGTGTAATTACGTTTACTTTACCTTCTAAACCATGTAAATCTTCTGTCCAGTTCCCCCTCTCACCTTTCGGATCGACTATCAGTGTTTGTGCTCCTCCAAGAACAGCTAAGTAAACAATTAAGTTCGTTCCAAATGATTTACCGGAACCAGTACTTCCCGTTACTGCAACTGAAAGTGCGCTTGTTTTTTGATTTGCAACGGTATTTGTTGCTGCGAGAGAAGGTGTCATATAGACTGCTTTGTTTAAAATACCAGTTGTTCCAATATAAAACCCGATATTATCCCCTAAATCTTGTGTTGCTCCAAACATACCGGCCGCAAGTACTCCAGGTTCCATAAAGTGTATATAATCATTTACATACCTTCTTGCCCCAGGGATATGTTCATTAAACAGGAGGAACTGATCTCCATATGGTCTTACTAGTTCAATCATCATCTCTCTATAAATAGAAATGAGTGAATTTGTATTCCGACGCATTGTATCTAAATCTTCGGCACATATACAGAAAGATACTGATGTTTTTACTAACGGCATACGTGTCTTTTGTATGAGGGCTTGTAGCTCAGTAGCTTCCTGAACACCTTCATACACGTTTAATCCAACAGTTTGTGCATTTTCCCTTGCATGCATTTCTTGATCTTCTAAATCCTTTTTCTTCTTATTTAGTTTAGATAGTGCTTTACGATGATTTATGTTTTCTGTACGGACACTTAATTCAATAGGGAAATCTATGTTTTGAATCATATACATCCACTCTTGGTCTGGAAACTCCATCGTATATGGGATTTTAGATGTAGATAAAAAGCTCATATATGCTGGATATTCTAACCCGTCGGTACCAATCTGGGACATTTCAATATGTCTTCCTTTAACATCAAATTCTGCTTCGGATAATCGTAATAAGCTTTCTTGATTTGGTATTATTGCAGAGTCGTCATTCTGTACGGGAGGTGTCCATCCAGCAGTTACTGGCGCCTCTAATGTGCGATAGAAGTTTCTTAATATAATCCATTGCGTTTCATTAGTTTCTAGAGCCCTTACAGCCAAATGTTTTCTTATTTTATTTTTAAAAGCGCTAGCTTCTCTTTTAAACATCTCCAAATCAGTTTTTAGTATTTTGGTATCACCAAGTAACCCAAACTGTTCTGCAGTGTTTTTAAAGGTATGAAATGCTGTGTACAACATTTCTTTAAACCCTTCTTGTATGTGTCTTACCTTTAATTTCACGCCAATAAAATATCGGTACTCTACTGCATTTTTACCAAATTTTCGTTCTAGCTCATGTACGACATCATCTGTATGATCAATTGCAAGTTCTTTTAATTCACCGCTTACTGTTTCTTTGAATTCATCTGCTTTTTCTTGGAAGTTCTGATAAACAGGAATCATTAAGAGGTGCTTTTCTTCATCAAAATTCCAAAACAAGCCAAGTTGACGCATGAATAAGGTATTTTTATCATCATCGCCTCGGAACTCGTATGGTATTCCGTATGCCTCATAATACGCCCAGCAAGAGCCATCTTGGTTAAAAATCAAATTTTCGTGAAAGTATTTGACTGGAAATTCAACCTGATTCATTTTACCCTCCTTAGAGAAGAATATGAGACTAAAATAATTCTTCTGTATAGATTAATTAATTACTTATTATTGATTGAATCATCCTTGAATCGTATTAAGGTTTTATATTGATAGTTTCCAATATTACCAGTTGTATCTTTATAGCGGCTAATCTTCTTATTTTCGAACATAAACACGAAAAATCGAAACAAAAATTTATGTGGGCTTTTTCCATCCAATTCTACATTGCCAAAGAAGTATGCTATTCCACCTGGTAGTATTAAATATTTTAAAAACACATTATTTCCTAAAGGTAAAAACTGATCTAGAATTAAAATTAAAAGTAAAGATCCAACAAAGAAGCCCAACTGTCTATAAGGAACTGGGAAAGGGAGGGTTAAGTCCCTTATCCCGTATAAACTCTTAGGAATATCCCATATCGAGTTGTATGTCCTAACTTCTTTACGAGTCGGCTTTTGAGTCATTTCTACCAACCCCTTTAATATTTTCAGAGATTTTTAATTTATCACTTGAATACTAAATTATATAATTTTGTACCAAGATCTTTGAAAACGTCTGGAGAGAATACAAAAACTGATAATAGTGCACAAACAATTATCCAACCAAGTAAACCAGCCATTTGTCGTTTAACTGCAAAGATAATTACTCCAATAAGTGCTACAACTAAAAAGATTGGACCTAATTGAGCTACTAACCAATTTTTAATATTTACTCCAAAATTAATATTACCTATTACAGCTGCATCTGTAATAGCAGGTAATTGGTGAGCTAACATATCTAATCCCAAAAGCTCCATAATTATTTACCCTCCACTTTCTCTAACGTATTTTCAAATTTTTTCATAGAGCTAATTGAAAACTTGTTATCTTTATTTACTAAATTTAAGTCATATGTGTATGTGTACTCTAAGCTGCTATCGTTGTCTTTTAATTTTGCATCAACTAAGACTTTATAACCTTTATCTTTATCTTCATAAATACGAAGGTTTTCTAATTTGCTAAATGTCATAATACCTTTTAGTCCATTTGTTATATTGCTTTTTTCAAAGTAGTAAGCAATTTCTTCTGGTGTTCCTTCTGTATACACTTTAAATACAGATTGTAAAAATTGTTCTACTTTTTTTATTTCTGCATCTGTATTAATTTCTCGTCCTTCTGATTTGAAAGTGGCTACTTTATAAGGGGCCTTTTCTCTCTCTCCATGAACGATCGTAGGATCGTTAGGGACTACCATCTTCCCTTTCTCCATTAAAATTGGAATAGAGAAGTACCTTGTAACTTCTTTAGGTTCTTTTGGTGTATCTGGGGCTTGAGTCGTTCCAGGAGCTGGATTATTTACAGGTTCTAGTTTTTGAATGATTTTCAATGTAACTTCTGCTTCATTTCCTTTTTGCCGAACCTCTACAGCTTCCGACTTAACTAAAGTACTAGAAGCATTTTTTAAAGTATCTCTATTTAATCCTCCTTGCTCATCGGATCCTTCAACTAAATATTTTTCTAATCGTTTTTTCCGCGCTTCAGCTACATTCATATCAACCTTCCAATTAAAATAATCAGCGGCAAAACTATTCGCATATGCAATTAATTCTGCTTCTGACATTTTAATTTTTACGGGTTCCTCCTTCTTTTCCTGAACAGCTACTGCTCTAGGAGGACCAGCAAGTTGGATAAATGAAAGGGAGCTTCCTGCAAACACGAATCCCATCACACACCAAAATGTAACCTTACCTACTTTTCTTCCTGTTATAGCTGGAACTTTCTCCCTTGTTTTACGTTTCTTCTTTTCTTTAAGTGCTTCTGAATTTTCTTGTTGCATATCTAATATTTCAGTTGTTTTATTCTTTGCTTTTTTAAAGAATGTAAATTTCTTTTTTTCGGCGTTTTTCTGGGATTTCTTTTTTACCATGTCTTCACCTCTCTTTTTAAATGGTTAGGAGATTACAAAGTTCATTGTAATTTCCACTAATCAACTATCTACTTTAAGTATGATTTACTTTTTTCGGAAATCTAAGAGAAATGAAATTGGTTTTACACAGGGTCTATTCTCTATAGTAAGTATTACACAATATAAAAACCTAATATAATATATATCTTTAATATATATAAAGAAAAAAGATAAAACTTTTATACAGAGAAAAAATCGTCTTAAAACATTGCTGTGCTAAGGGTTCATAATTACTCTAGCCGTAAAAAATCATAAAAAGTAAATACTGGGAATGTACTTAATGAGCTGGATGATGATTAAAAACTACAAAATATCGTAAAGTAGTTATATAAAAACTACATATAATCATCGTTAATTTGATGCGAATGAATGAATAAATAATAAATGCAAATTTTGCTGATTTATGAACAAACTTTCCACATTTCTTAAAAACTACACACAATTTATTAACAAATTGGTCAAAGTTAGGAACAGAATCCACTTTTTAAACATAACTAACAGAAGTTTTTCTGATTTTAAGTAGATTTAGAGATAGAACATGATAAGAACAGTACTTAAGGCTTTATGTTATACACATCAGGTCAAAATTATTAAGATATCAACAGAATTATAAAAAATATTTCTGCTTTTTTGTAGATGAAATGATATAAAAAGAATGAATATTCAGATTTAAAATCTTAGAAATTGTGAATATCTCCTTTTGTTTCACGTGCAATGTATGGAATTGCATAAAAAATAGAGAGTCGTGATCATTTAAATTGAAAACTTTCTCTCTGTTTTGTTTGAAGTAATACACTCTATACGTTACCTCCAACACGAATAGCCCTCTACTTTTGTTTTTTTCAAAAATAGAGAGCTGCATCTTTACATTGCTGGAAGCAGCTGATCAACCGTATGTGGTATTTCACTTGTTGAACGGTAATATGCTTCTAAGGACTGTAGAAACTGAATTAAATCAAAGTCTTTAGGGACCTCAATTACACGAATCTTTTCCTTCGGCAATTTATCAATTTTTTCAATGAACAGTTCACGAATATCACTAGGGATTTGATTTCCTTTATGACCACTAGACTTTAAGAGTTCGCGAATTTCAATTTCTAATGCTGTATATGTGTTAATATTTACTCCTTGCTCATAAGCATATTTTCTAAATAGTGATTCCTCTTGATACTGCATGTAATTACGATGGTAAGCATCTATAGTTACAGGTACAGCATATTTCACATGAAGCAGGTCATGCGCTTTACGGAATAGCTTTTGAACATTTCGTAAAGAGTATATAGCAAAATGAGTACCAAATTTAAAAATGGCCTCTTCTTGATCATGTTTAGGTATATTGTGTGTAATTAAAGGATAAATTCCAGTTTTAGCAGCTGTGTCTAATACACGATATTGAGAAGATTGCTTTAATAATTTACTTAGCGTATAAACAAGCTTTTTCGGATATCCTTCTTGTCGATCAATCATTTCTCGTAAGCCACGAACTACTTGGCGAATTTGACGGTGACAAGAGTGTTTTAAAACGTTAATAAATTGGTTCATATCCTTTGCAAATTCAGCAATATTCATTTCAACTAACAAGTTCTCAATGAATTTAACTTTACGCTTATATGTATCTCGTGGTGTAAATGGATCACGGTATTCTGCTCCTTCTTCTTTCGCGCATAAGAAATCAGGATGTACAGATAAATGCAATGTTGTGTATTGCTTTTTATTCCTCTTCCCTTTTTCTAACTTGCAAATTTTAAATAAAGGAGATCCAGTAGCAGAAAGTTTTGTTTCTAATTCCTCAAGTACAGCACGAATCTGATGTGGGTATTTCTTATGTAAGTAACGATACATACCACCAAAGTGTGTTGAGTTTCCTTGTTCATCAACTTTGAATAAAGAACGTTTCAGGGTAGTTTCGCGTTTCTGCTGCATTGCTACATCCATGAATAGTTTCTTAGCTGCAATAGATAACTCAAAGAATTCTTTGGTAAATACTATCGGGCTAATAAATGTATATGCATTTGCTTTATTCGTTTCCTTATTCATGAAATCAGTTAAGATGATTTTATATTTACCACTGTACTCATTTTCGATTGTAATGATGTTATGGAAACTTAACTTCTTCAAAGCCACATAAAATTGTGAGTGGTGAATATGTGCAAATGCTTCTTTATAATTTTTATAATCTTCCCAAAGCATGTGGATCGATACATGCGTAAGCTCACCATATGTATTACATTTTTTATGAAGAAATAGAAATACTTCTAGATCAGCATTTGTAATACCATATAGCTTATGTTTTCTGCCTTCGTTTTTATCAAATCCACTTACTTTATCTACAATCTTTTTCATTTTCAGTGAAAAAGATGGCTTTGCTTGTTCAACAAATCCCTCTTCATCTGCAATTCGTTCTTCATAGGACATTGAATTCACAATGTCTTCTAGATAGGTATCTTTAAAACTGTAATATTTACCTTCCAAAGCTTCTACTAACTTTTGCCATGATTTAATTGTTACAATTACCGGTGTTGTTGTTTCACCATTCAAACTACGTTTGTTCTTTATAACGAAAGGTTTTGCCATCTTTTTCACCTCCTTTTATTTTAAGTTGCAGTTTTCCCCACAATTAGATGTAGAATATCATTTTTGATTATATCAAATCGAATACTGGTGAAATTTGTCCCTTTAAGAGGAAAAATAAAAAAATGAAACGTGCCTCAATCCCTTGTGCGACAAGGGATTTGACGTTTCATAAAAAAAAGTTTGTTGCCACCATAGGGCTATGAAGTTTTTTGAATATGAAACGTAGTATGTAGTGGGATGAATCTTTCTAAACTGTTGATTTGATAGGGTTTTACGCTGTTTTTGTTTTAAAGTTATAGCCATCATATAGCTATAACGTTTCATATTTTTAATTGACTAAGAAATTTCTGTAGATTCCTTATAAACACTGATATATAGGGAGTTATAGCTGTTTTTAAAGTGAAAGTTGTAGCCATCATACCGCTATAAACGTTTCATTTCGTTTCATGTTTCCTGCCATCATATAGCTATAACGTTTCATGTTTTTAAAACAAGTCATATTTTATTGAAAACTGCTGTAACCCTTGGTATATATAGATTTGTTTGAAGTTTTAAAGTGAAAGTTGTAGCCATCATATAGCTATAATGATTTTATTGTGTTTTCTTTCATATTTAATGAAATGGCTTTATATCAACGTTTATTAGTAAATTACATAGAATAAAAAAAATTTTAGTCGAATGATTTTCAGGATATTCTCGTTTCATTTTTTTAAAGTTGTAGCCATCATATAGCTATAACGTTTCATAAATTACGAAATTGTAACCACAATATAGCTATTTATTATTAAAAGTAAGAAGTAATAGCCAAGATAAAGCTATGCCGTTTCAAGTAAGAAGTAATAGCCGCGATAAGGCTATGCAGTTTCAAATAAGAGCTTATAGCCAAGATAAAGCTATGCCGTTTCAAGTAAGAAGTAATAGCCGTGATAAGGCTATATAGTTTCAAATAAGAGCTTATAGCCAAGATAAAGCTATGCCGTTTCAAGTAAGAAGTAATAGCCGTGATAAGGCTATATAGTTTCAAGTAAGAAGTAATAGCCGCGATAAGGCTATATAGTTTCAAATAAGAGCTTATAGCCGTGATAAGGCTATATAGTTTCAAGTAAGAAGTAATAGCCATGATAAGGCTACATAGTTTCAAGTAAGAAGTAATAGCCATGATAAGGCTACATAGTTTCAAGTAAGAAGTAATAGCCGCGATAAGGCTATATAGTTTCAAATAAGAG
>NZ_JBIYDV010000041.1:0-8720 GCF_044909215.1 Bacillus sp. RC252
ATACAAAAACGCCATCCTTTCCTATGATTCTACAGAAAGAATAGCGTATTTTTTCATTTTAGGGGGGATTTTATTTTGTTAGCTTGATAGCGATGGGGGAAGTGCACATCGTTACCCAGCTAATAAAAATGGGTTACCCAAAAACGATAAAAATGATTAGAGACCCTGATTTTTATACAGTCAAAAAATCAGGGCTATTTTTAAAGGATTAAGGATTATTGAGTAAGTAATAGTTAATTGATTGTGCCAGTATTTTTATTTTTCACTAATAAAGGGAGCAATTATTTTTTTTTCATAAGAAGATAACACGATATTCGTTGATGGTGTACCATATTGCATTGTATCATCAATAAATTGTTCTAAACTTTCTACAGAATACGTTGCTAATTTGACAATATAGCTAATTTCCCCTGCTACTCTGTAACACTCAAGTACATCTGGATGATTATAGCAAAAGTTAGCTAATGATTTACAATCCTTTGATTTAAACAATATAAGTGCAGAAATTGGACGGTTTATTTTTTTTAGAGAAACATGTGCATGGTAACCTTCAATAATTTTTTGCTCCTCTAACTTCCGTACTCGCTCAGTTACTGACGGAGCAGATAAGTGAACGGCTTCTGCTAGATCCTTCATTGAAATTTTTGCATTTGACTGTAATAATCCCACGATTTTTTTATCAATTTGATCCATAAATCATCCAACCTTTTTTTATAAAATAGAATAACCTAAATTCCTTATATAATAAAGCCAAATGATCGAATATCCTTATTAAACTCATTTATCAGCCTTATATATTTGTATAAAATAAGGATAACAGGAGGCGATTTACGATATGAAAAAGGTTTTATTATTATTAGCTGATGGATTTGAAGCAGTAGAAGCTAGTGTATTTACAGATGTACTAGGTTGGAATAAATGGGAGGGAGATGGATCAACTGAGGTCGTAACAGTTGGCCTTCGGAATAAATTAACCTGTACTTGGAATTTTACTGTCATACCCGAAAAAACGGTTGATGATATTCAATTAGATGAGTTTGATGCATTAGCTATTCCAGGAGGTTTTGAAGAAGCTGGTTTTTATCGGGATGCATATAGTAGAGAATTCTTACATGTTATTCAACATTTTTATGCCAAGCAGAAGCCTATTGCCAGTATATGTGTCGCATCATTAGCGCTTGGAAAAAGCGGAATTCTTACAGATAAAAAAGCCACCACATACAGTCATCCGACGAGTAAACGAAAAGAGCAGTTAAAGAATTTCGGTGCAATAGTACAAAATGATTTAATCGTTCAAGATGGAAACATTATTACATCTTCAAATCCAGGTACAGCTTTTGATGTTGCATTTTTATTACTTGAAAAACTAACATCTAAAAAGAACGCTAAACATGTAAAGGATCTTATGGGGTTTTAGGCATTGCTCTTCAACAAAGGGGTACTTGGAGTATTTTAAAATATCTTAACGAACATGGTCCAAAAGAGTGGTCATCTAATTGGGTGACTGCTCCAGATAAAAGAGAATGGAAATAATCTGTGATAACAGATGGTAATGAATCGATCAAAGGTAAGTGCCCTTTTCATGCATAATTTAATAAAAAGAATAATAATTGATTAAAATAGGAGAATTTTTATGATTGTAACACTCTTTACATATATATTGTTAGGTTTATCTTTATCAATACCTGCAGGTGCTATGACTGTCCAAATGACTAAACAAGGAATGAGAAATGGTTTCGTACATGGTTGGTTTGTAGGTATAGGAGGAATGACTGTAGATTTATCTTTAATAGTTCTGATTTATCTAGGGTTCTCTAGTGTATTAACCAATCCGTGGGTAGAAGCAGTTATGTGGTTACTAGGTTTTGGGTTTTTAATGTTTATTGGAATAGAAAGTATTAAAGAAGCAAAGTCAGAAGTTAACATAGAGGGAGAAAATCCTAATAAATCTTTATTAACAGCTTATTTATCTGGTTTTATGATTGCTATATCACCGGCTAATATTGTCTTTTGGATAGGGGTCTTTGGGCCGGTTCTAGTTTCTTCATTAGGTAGTGCAAGTACATCAACATTTATATTAATAGCTGTAGGTATTTTATTAGGTATCTTTATGCATGATATGGTCTTATTAAGCTTTGTTCATTTTACTAGACGGTTTCTAAATCCAACCTTTATTAAATGGGTATCTATATTTGCCGCAATAGTACTATTCGGATTTAGTGGTTATTTTGGTTACGAGTTTATAAAACAAGTAATTACTTTTATTTAAAAAGCATAACTCTTATAAACTTAAATATGGTAGTTGAAATATAGATGAAAAAGATACGCATTTTAAACCTAAATGCAACGTAATTGTAAATATGTTATATTACGTAGGCATCCCCTCAAAAATTTTTTGATTCCTGGGGGAGGGTTAAATTCCTTACACATAGCCTTTAAAAAAGAAACAACCTTTACTATAATTGACGGTGTATGAACTTAGCTTGATAGTGATGGGGTAATTGCACATACCTATTTACTGAAAAATATTAACTAACTCCAAGAGTCAAAAGCGCTATTCTTACTAAAAGAATAGCGCTTTTTTATTATTTTAGTATGATTTCATCTGAATGTATTGGAGATTTCTCCTGCAAAAGTAGTAGAATTTTTATTTGAATTTACTACCTCAGTTGGATTTATCATATTTCAATTTCGATAGAATAGTAAATAGGTATATTGGATATGGAGATAAATTACAATGATTATACATACTTCAGATTTAGAATTACAGTAACTACTTAACTAATAAAGAAAGGAATAAGCAGAATGATACAGAACATATATGAAACACATTTACATGTAAGAGATTTAGAAAAGGCGATAGATTTCTATCAAAATAAGTTGGGGTTAGCATTAGCAAGAAAACTATCCAAAAGAAAGGTGGCCTTCTTTTGGGTAGGAGAAAGTAAAAAGCAAATGCTTGGAGTATGGGAAGTACATAATATTGAAGATTTTGAGATAAAACACTTTGCTTTTGGTGTAGATTTAGAATTTCTAAAGTCTTCTAAATTGTGGTTAGAGAATCGTGGAATAGAAGTGGTGGGAAGCCTAGGGAAAGGAAATCAAGAGCCAATTGTCCAAAGGTGGATGCCAGCTGCAAGTGTATACTTTCTGGATTGTGATGGGAATAAATTAGAGTTTATTTCTATGTTACATGATAATCCAGATGAATTAGAATACGCATCTTATTTAAGTGAATGGGATGCGGAGCACCTGGCTAAAAAACAGGATTCGTTCAACGAAAAAGTAAATATCAAGCACAAGAATTAATTGCTTTATGTGTATGGCTTAGTCTTACTCCATTCAGCGGTACACTTTCTTCAACAAGTTTCAGCTAACCTTTGAACTCAAAAGATACGTTCAGTACAAAAAATTGCTATTGGAAGTAGGGGATTATGAAAAAAAATCAATGTTTATATAGGGGTAGTGGCGGCTGTAAGCATTTTTATCCTTTCAATTGTTTTTCTATATTTTAACCCTTACAGCAATCAAACACTTAATAAGGAACTATATATCACTGTATTTTTCATGTTTTTGCTTCCTTCTTTTTTGCAGTAATTGCGGCAGTTGCTAGGAAAAAGACTTTTATGATTGCTTGTAGCATTTGGTTGTTACCAGGAACTCTTTATTTAGGTGTAGCAACGATTCCAAGTATTTGGAATTTATATATTGAATTTCTAATTTTTTATTTTGTAACGATTGTTTGGATGAACAAGGGGTGAAGAGTCTAATGAGGAGAGAATTATCTAAATTAGCAGATGTGTTAGTCAATCATTCTACTAAAGTGCAGCCTGGTGATCAAGTGTTGATTCAAAGTGTTACTGAAATAGATCCCGCAGTAGTTCGTGAAATTATTAAGTTTGTGGAAAAAGCAGGGGGATACGCACATGTATCAATGCGTGATGTTTCTGTTACAAGGCAATTGATTCTATCAGGATCTGAAGAACAATTTAAGTTATTTGCAGATTGGGAATGTTACCGCTTAAGTAAGATGCAAGTATATATTAATCTCCGTAGCCCTAGAAATGCATATGAATTAGCAGATGTGCCAGCAGGAAAAATGAAGTTATATCAAAAGATATTTGGAAAAGCTCATAGTGAAGCAGTGTATAAAACAAGATGGGTGACAACTCGAATTCCGAATGCGGGGTCTGCGCAAGAAGCGAATATGAGCACTGAGGCTTATGAAAAATTTTATTATGATGTATGTACGTTAGATTACAATAAAATGTCGAAAGCAATGGAGCCATTAAAAGAATTAATGGAAAAGACAAAGCAAGTTAGGATTATTGGAGAAGGTACGGATTTGAAGTTTTCAATTGAAGGAATTGGCGTTTTAAAAGGAGATGGAACGGATAATATACCTGATGGTGAAGTGTATACAGCACCTGTTAAAGATTCAGTAAATGGAGTAATAACATTTAACACAGTATCTATTCAACAAGGTTATGCGTTTCAAAATATAAAGTTACATATGAAGCATGGGAAAATAATAGAGGCATATGCAAATGATACAGAGCGAATGAATCGAATGCTTGATACGGATGAGGGAGCAAGATATATTGGAGAATTTGCACTAGCGTTTAATCCTTATATATTACACCCGATGAATAATACGTTATTTGATGAAAAAATAAATGGTAGTTATCATCTAGCGATTGGAGATTCGTTACAAGGTGCAGATAACGGGAATAAATCAGCGATACATTGGGATTTAGTAAACATTCAAAGACCGGAGTATGGCGGGGGTGAAATTTGGTTCGATGACGTACTGATAAGAAAAGATGGACGTTTTACTTTACCAGAGTTATTCGGATTAAATGAAGAGAACTTAAAAAGGTAGAGTATTTTGTTGTAGTAATGTAACTGAGATTAAAAGACAACGTATTAAACTAAAAGATGTATTAAATAAATTTACATTTATTTAATGTTAAAAGCTAGAAAGTTAGATTGGCGCGATTCGGTAATTTTGGAGTGCGAAAAAAAGACAAAATCTCTTAAAAAATACTTAAATTTTTACTCCATTAATCTTTACAATCCCTCTTTATAATATGAATTGGACAAGCAACTAAGAGAACGCAGAACATGTCAGTTTATACATTCTATTATTAGGGGGGAGAAATTGTATGAAAAAGGCAGTTGCTTCGTTAGCTGTTATGGCAGTGTTATTACCAACGTTTTCGATGAATGCTGAGGGAAAAGAACAAGCACAAGCACGAAAAACAGCGACGATGTTTAATGTTATTAGTGATATTCAAGGGGATTTAGGGGATTTTGATCACGTATTAAAAGATATGAACAAAGTGACACCACTTTCTAGAGCGCTTATTATGAATGGGGATATAACGCCAACTGGACAGCAGTCACAATATGATGATGTGAAGCGTGTGTTAAACAAGAATAAGCATCCGGAAAATGTATGGTCAACTGTTGGGAATCATGAATTTTACGCTGGTAAATGGACAGCTGATGGGAAACTCTCTCAAAATACATGGCCAAATGGTGTAACGGAAGAGACATTGTTTAATCGATATTTAAAATTTAGCGGACAAGATAAGGTATATCATAAAAAAGAATTAGATGGTTATCCGCTTTTATTTTTAGGAACTGAAAAATATATGAAATACCACGATTCAAAAATGTGGGATGAAGTATATATGAGTGATGAGCAATTAGGATGGTTAAAAGAAAATTTAGAAGAGTATAGTCAAAAAGATAAAAATAAGCCAATTTTCATTTTCTCTCATCACGTTTTACCTGATACAGTATCTGGATCAAGACAAAATCCATATTTACAAGATTATTTAAACGTTGATAAATTGTACGATATATTAAAAGACTATCCGCAAGTAGTTTTCTTTACGAGTCATACACATTGGGATTTAAACTTACCAGATTGGGCTGGTAAAAAGAAAATTACAGGCGGAGATGAAAAAGGATTTACGGTTGTAAATACGGGCGGAATTGAAACTGGTTGGATGTCGGCTGGACCAAATGGTGGCGAGAAGACTGCGCCGGATGGATATTCTTTCAAACAAGGATTACAAATAAAAGCATATGGTAACGATGTAGTCGTAACGGCTTACGATTATAAACGTGATAAGGATATAAAGAAATTATCAATTAGTGATGCAAAAATCGCACAAATGGCACCAGATGTGACGGCTGATGATAGAAATAATGTAATCGTTGGTGCAACAGAATATATGGAGTACTCTGTAGAAGGAACGAACGAGTGGAATACGTATAATCCAGGAAAACCGCCAAAATTTGATGGCGACAAAATCGTATACGTACGTCACAAAGGAGAAATGAATTTAGAGCCAGGATTAACACAGCTTCTTCGTTTTTCGGCAAATAAGTGATTGGAGAGAGCCCGCATTTAAATGTGTGGGCTCTTTTTTGAGTGATGAGAAATGGATTTTGTAAGCCGTTTTTGGTCGGTAAGTCGATATTCTATGTTGAATCGCCAGTAAAAGTAAAATATCGCCTATATAATTTCATTTACTGAATTTCGATACATTTTTAATCCAGAAAGGTGACTTCATCATTTTTCCATGTAATAATAGTATGGTTACATTTACTATGAAAGAGTATAAAAGGAGCGTTATTGATGAATTTAGCTAAATTTCCGAGAAAAAAATATACAGAATCATATACACCAATTGAAAAATTAAACAATTTTTCTGAAGCACTTGGTGGGCCAACTATTTATTTTAAACGAGATGATTTACTTGGTTTAACAGCTGGCGGTAATAAGACGAGAAAGTTAGAGTTTCTAGTTGCGGATGCACAGGAAAAGGGTGCAGATACGTTAATTACAGCTGGTGGTATTCAGTCAAACCATTGCCGTCTAACACTTGCAGCTGCGGTAAAAGAAAAAATGAAATGTATTCTTGTGTTAGAAGAAGGGCTTGAGCCAGAAGAAAAGCGAGACTTTAACGGAAACTATTTCTTATATCATTTATTAGGTGCTGAAAACGTAATTGTTGTGCCAAACGGAGCAGATCTTATGGAAGAGATGCATAAAGTAGCGAAAGAAGTTAGTGAAAAAGGTAATACACCATATGTAATACCAGTTGGTGGATCAAATCCTACTGGTGCAATGGGATACATTGCTTGTGCGCAAGAAATTATGGCGCAATCATTCGAGCAAGGAATTGATTTCAGTTCAGTTGTTTGTGTAAGTGGTAGCGCTGGTATGCATGCTGGTTTAATTACTGGTTTTTCCGGAACACAAAGCAAAATTCCTGTAATCGGAATAAATGTAAGTAGGGGAAAAGCGGAGCAAGAAGAGAAAGTAGCAAAACTTGTAGATGAAACTTCAGCTCACGTAGGTATTCCAAACTCTATTTCACGCGAAGCAGTTACATGCTTTGATGAATATGTAGGACCAGGTTACGCGTTACCGACGCCAGAAATGGTAGAAGCAGTTCAATTACTTGCGAAAACAGAAGGTATTTTACTTGATCCAGTTTATACAGGTAAAGCAGTAGCAGGATTAATTGATTTAATTAGAAAAGGAAAATTTAATAAAGAAGACAACATTTTATTCGTACATTCAGGTGGTTCACCAGCTTTATATGCGAATACGTCTCTATTTGCGTAAGTGTAAAAAGCATTGGGTATCCAATGCTTTTTGTTTTGAATTAATGTTGAAATTTGATACAATTTCGTGAATATGCGATGAGTTTTCAACATTCAACGGTAAACAACGATATATAAAGGAGATTGATGTATGACAGAATTTTGGGAAGCAAGTTTTATAGAAAATCAAATGATGTGGGGATTTGAAGCTGCAGATTCCGCAATTTTGACGAAGGATTTTTTCCTTGAAAAGAAAGTGAAGGATATATTGATTCCTGGTATTGGGTACGGTAGAAATGCAAAGGTTTTTATTGATAACGGAATACAAGTAACAGGTATTGAAATTTCAAAAACAGCGATTGAATTGGCGAGGGCAAATGAACTTAATACTGATTTCTTCCATGGTTCAGTTACGGATATGCCTTTTGATAACAAACTGTATGATGGCATATTTTCTTATGCACTTATTCATTTGTTGGATAAGGATGAGAGAGAGAAGTTTATTAAAGATTGTTATAGTCAGTTAAAACCAAACGGATATATGATTTTTACTACTATTTCTAAAGATGCCCCAATGTTTGGGAAGGGGAAACAACTGGGTAAAGACTACTTTGAAATAATGGAAGGGGTAAAAATGTATTTTTATGATGTTGACTCGGTAAAACAAGACTTTGGAAAATATGGACTGATAGAAACTACGGAAATTTTGGAGCCGCATAAAAATATGGCAAGTAAACCTCCATTTAAATTTATAATGATCAAATGTCAAAAAACACTATAATTACAATTGTGTAAAAAATAGTGAAAGGTTATTTAATAAGCTTGATGTGTAAGCTACTCACTAATTATTCTTTAAAGGCGAAGTAAGGGAAGTCAAATGGCATCCCTTACTTCGCTTAATTTAGTTTAAAACATGTTTTAAACTTCCAACGAATTATTTGTTATATAATGGAATTATTGAAGCGTGAGAGGGGTGATTATATGAGTACAACATTAAGAGGTTCTGGTGCAAAGATTGTATTTATTTGAAAGAGGTATATAGATTCCTAATGGAATCTATTCTTATGCAGCCATTCCGAATAGTTGATGAATAA
>NZ_JBIYDV010000042.1:0-8523 GCF_044909215.1 Bacillus sp. RC252
CACACCCGTTCCCATACCGAACACGGAAGTTAAGCTCTCTAGCGCCGATGGTAGTTGGGACCTTGTCCCTGTGAGAGTAGGACGTCGCCAAGCAACTTTAAGACGAGTCAGAATGACTCGTCTTTTTTGTATGCTTTCATACCTCTGTTAATTGCCTGCTTAACTCCTTCTAAATAGGCGAATCCATGCCTTTTATCTGGTTCTAAGTAAGTACCTTCTGCCCATTCATTCCACGCATTAATAAATAAAAACTCGCTGTTGTAAAGAGAATAGGTACGCTGGATTTGTTTGCTTAAGTATATCGTGAACTTCCTAGGGGTAGAACCTAGGAAGATACTGCTATTTAAGTCTTTGCGGCGTGCTGTATTGTCCCAGTCAACAAAGGCACCAGGAAATGTTTTTTTCTCTGGAGGAGATCGCTTTAGTATATACATCCACACTTTATCATAATCCCAAGCGTTTATTTGTTTACCAGACTCATATATTGTCTTATTTATGTCTGAAGAGCTATCATGAGCAATTGTATAAAAAGGCTCGAATTGAATGCTAGCATCAAATCCATTTATATTAGGAAGTGGAAAGCTGTTTAATGTTTCTGCAAAGTATATACCTTTCAAACCATTTTCTTGTGCGAGTGTATTCCAGTAATGAAGCATTTGTTCACAATGAGGGATATGCCCGGGACGATAAATAATGAATAGTGGTTTATCGTCTATACGGATATATCTCTCATCTTGGAAAGCTTGCAATAAATACTCAAAGTGTTCTTTCCAATCCGATAATTCTCCATAATTTTGAGGCATTAATATGTGACTATCAAGACCATCCCAAGTTTTTGTCCACGGTTCATTTGCCCAAGAAAGGCAAAATGGAAAATCTGGTTCCTTCATCAAGTACCTCATTAAAGGGTGCCTCCAATAGCCTCTTCCCTTTAAACCAGTAATGGTAATAACAAAAACCATATATGCCATGTGCTTTGGCGATTTCTGCTTGCCATTTTCTTACGGATGGGGTGGTTAAGTCATAATAAAAATCTTGGTAAGGTTCTCTAGGTTGGTAATGTCCTGAAAATAAAGGTCGTGCACTTTTAGTATTTGTCCATTCAGTAAACCCTTTCCCCCACCATCGGTCATTTTCTTTTATTTGATGAAACTGTGGTAAGTAAAAAGCGATTATTTTCAAGATATATCCCCCTTATGTTCTTCGTAGTTCAAGTGGTGGGAAGTTACTTTTGATTTTTCGAATCTAGTTAAAACATGAGATATGTTATTTACTTACTGTATTTATGCTGCATAATGAATTCTTTTGTGCAGTTTGCTTGATATGGAAATCTTTGATGATTTAATATATACGGCTGAGATACAAAATGATCTTCATTATACAATGAGCGAAAAGAGTTAATCTTTTTGGAGAACAAATAGAGCTTGGGGTAACCGGTTTGTATCATCAAAAAAGTCCCGTAGCTTTAAATACTTCTCATAGTGGTTTTTAATATAAGTTCTAGGTATAACGGTTTCCCCATAGAAGCTACTGTTTCTAACGTCTCCAGCTCCCGTAGGGCTGTGGATAAAATTGCCGCTTTCATAATCCGAGATGGCACGATTTATATCTGGAAAAGCTTGAGATAAAGTTTTATGCCACCCAGTTTGAATTAATTCAGGGTGTTCCTTGAATTGTTGACAGAAATCGAGAAAATAGCGTGCTTGTGTTGTTGCGATGAAGATTCCACCTGGACGAAGAATTCTTGAAAACTCCTTTATCCAATTTTCTGCGGTTTCTTCGGATAAATGTGAGAATACAGAATAAGCGAATATGATATCTAATGAATTGTCATTAATAAATTCTACAGGAGGTTGTGGGGGAGCTATTTTATACCTGCCTCTTCCTAACGTTTCGTTGCAAAGTTTAATCATTGCAGGATCTACATCAATACCAAGTAAATTTTTATGGCGAACATCTTTGAAAAAGAAGCGTATGATTCTTCCCCATCCGCAACCAAAGTCTAAAATTTTCCGTTCTTTATTCAAGGGAACGCCTAAATTATGGGCATATGTTTTTACAAGGCTATAAAACAAATATGCTTCATAAAGAGCATGTTCATAGGAAGTACCTACAAACTGTTGTTAAATTTCTTCGGAGGGGAACATAGGTACTGGGATGCCATTTATCTTTGTTTGTGAGCAACTTTGTATAAATAGATTAAGAAGTTCAACATCAGAAAGCGGGCTAACAAGGTTATCAAAATCACTTCCTAACTCAAAGTTATTCATTTGTTAACCTCCATATTATATAGTGCCTAAAAATCATTTTCGTGTTTTTTACTAATAAAAACATGTAGAAATTCAGCATCTAACCCCAGTGATCTATCCTTTTGTAAATAAACAATGGTATACATATTTGCATGTGTATAAATATATTCAATCATATCTTGACCCCAATCAAATGTTACTAAAGACCCGTTCTCATCAATAGGATTACCATGATAAATTGGCTCCTCAATATATTCGATTCCTTCTTTATTGATTCTTGCTCTTTGTAAAGTCTTTGTGAGTGTATGATACCAAGGGACAGTAAACACATGAGCGCCGCCAGGCTTTAATACACGCTCTATTTCTTTAAAGGCTTTGTTTGGCTCCATTACATGTTCAAAGACATCTTGAGTAATGAATAAATCAAAAGATTCATTTTGAAAAGTCATGTCTTCTAAGTTCTCGCATCTAATCCCTTGAAAGTATTGGCCGAGAGGGGAGTTTTTAAAGTATTGAGAATATGTATAGTTTTTGCAGTTTTTTATTAGTAGTTGAGTTGTAATTCCTCCAGGAGAGGATTCGTGGATATGATAGGAACCCCATTTTGGAAAAAATGTATTTAAAACATGAATTAGAGCGCGCTGCCTTGGTATAGAGTGGCATGTAGAACATAAGTAGTGATCTCTAAGCCAATCATTATGCTCTATAAATGTAGCTTTCTTCTCACAAATAACGCAATATCCATCATTGTGCTTCAAATTACCTTCCACATGACATCACTCCTGTGTAAAAAAATGCATATGACACACACGTCAACAATCAGCGAAATGAAAGAGAGTGGGTGGAAATTAGGGAACTCATAAAAGTGAGATTGGTAGAATGGAATAATTAGCGGGAGAGAACCCCACGCTAATTAAAGTTTCACTTTATGCTATGCGATACATTCGCTTTTATTCATTGAAGAATGTATCGACTTAGAATATCCCTTTTGTGTACGGATATATTTCAAAGTCTTGTGCATATATTTCTGTAACTAAATCCATGGTTTCTTTATCATAAAAGCTTTCATATGTTGGAAAGCGGGGGAAGGATGTATCTGTAATGCTAAGTTCTGCATAGCTTCCCGTATAAAGCATCTTATGAGCACGATGATGATCTGAATTTATAAGAAGCGCTAAATTTGATTTAGTCAAATCGCACGTGTGTTCTATCTTGGTGATTTGTGTATTAAAATGTTCTAAAGGAATATAGCATTGGATGAAGTTTTCTTCACCTGGGACGTATTGCTGACTAAAATGTATATCTATTGCTAGGGAATTAGAACCGAATGCTTGAACGTAATATAAAAATTGTTTAAATGATATTCCTTGATTACTATATTTGTCATTATAAAAATAATGCCGGATACTTTCCCATTGAGGGCTAGCATATGGATTGTCAGCAAGCAATAAAAAGGAGCTGACCGCCCTTGTATAGGGGTTTCGCACAAGTTTATAAACATCTTTTTTTGCTTCTAGAAGACCATTTTGTAACTCGGGTATGTAATTTGTGTTGTTTTTATACACCCAGAATTCATAGTAATGAATAAAGTCATGGTATTTCTTTGCTTCAGGAAATAATCCAATTTGAAAAAAGAACCAATTAGCTAAAGTAGTACATCCGCTTCTATGGCTCCAGAATAGTATAAGTGGAAAGTCTTTATGGAAATGTGGGATTCGATCTTTATGTAGGATTACATGATTTAAAAGCTCTTGATTTACATTCTTCATACATGTAGTGCTCCTTTTTGAAAGTTTTATTTATGGAGAAGGTTTTTAAATAGAATAAACGAGAATATGAGAAGGCAAGTTTTTACTAATCCAATATATTCATGGGAATGAGTAAATATTATGAGTGTTTTTGCGGTCATCTTAAATAAGGTATCGATTCTAAAAGGAAAATATAAAATAAAGATAATGAAAATTTATAAGGGGCATACAATTATAAGAGAATGAATAATAGAGGTGACCAAGTTCGTTTATTTGTATTTCTAGGTGTGATAAGCAAAAATCTTATTACTAGAGAGGATATTATGAGGAAGAATAATTATTTAATAGTAGGTGGAAATAGTTTCATTGGTATAAACCTCGCATTAGGTTTATTGAAACAAGGTCAAAATGTAAAAGTATTTTCCAGACATATAAATAATTTCCCTCAAAATATTATAAGTGAGGTTGAATTTATTAAAGGTGATTTAGCGAATGTTAAAGATATATATAAAGCTTTAGTGAGTGTGGATATTATTATTTATTTAGCTGCAACTTCTAATGTAGCAACTTCTAATGTAGCAACTTCAATTGAAGATGTTTTCGGAGATATAAACAGTAGCTTTTTTTTTCTTAACTTCATGGAAAGTGTTAAAAATTTTCCTGTTAAAAAAATTGTATTAGCATCTTCTGGAGGCACGGTTTATGGTGAACCGGAATATTTACCTATTGATGAGGAACATCCATTAAAACCACTTTCTCCTTATGGAATAACAAAAGTATCGCTTGAAAATTACTTGTACTTTTATAAGAAAAAATACGGAATTGACTATGTTGTATGTAGATATTCTAATCCATATGGAAAATATCAAAATCCTTTAAAGAAAGTTGGGGCAATAAATTGTTTTTTGTATCAGCATCTCAGTAATGACAAGATCAATATATATGGGAATCCACAAGAGATTATTCGAGATTATATTTATATCGATGATTTAGTTGAAATCACTATACAACTATCACAATTAAATCGTTTGAAATCTTGTGTGTATAACATAGGGAGCGGAAGGGGTCTCTCTTTAAAGCGAATTATAGTAGAATTGGAGAAATTAACGGAAAGAAAAGTGGACTTTACCTGCTATAAACAAAGGCAAGAAAATGTTCAAAAAATCATTTTAAATATAGATAGAGTAAGACGAGAATGTAATTGGGAACCGAAAATAGATTTCAAAAGTGGAATTAGATTAAATAAGCTATGGATTGAAGAGTTCTTATATAGTAAAAAATAATAAGCCATGCCCTACTTTTGTATCAGTAGAGCGTGGTTTATTATTTTATTTCTTTTTTTATTACCCAAAGGTCTTGATGTTCCCACCAAAAACCTTCAGTGTATTTTTTGATGACAGGGTTATAGGGTAATAATTTAATTTTGTCACATACGTAAGAGGGACTAACGATCGTTTGCCCGTATTGATGAACATCTAAATCCAATTGTTCACTAGAAGGGAGAAACCAATAACCCTGTTTATTTAAATCTGGAAAGCTGAAGTACTTTTTACTTTGATAACCATGAGTTGTGAAAATGAGTAAGCCTTCAGGAGAAACAGCATTATACAATGTTTGAAGCCAACGAAACCAAGTTGTATCAGGCATATGAGAAAAAAAAGGATAGACAAAAGACGATATCATACGTAGACGAGGCCAATTTTACTTGTTCAGGTTCAGGGTGAGATAAGATAGAAGAAGTATTTAATGTGTTTTCAATAAAAGTAATAGCCTCTTCATGTATATCACAGGTAGTTATACTTAAGTTCGTTTGTGGGTTTAATAAATGACGTGTTACGCAGCCATATCCGGATGCGAATTCTAATAATTTAATTGGAGTGTCTATAGGGGGATAAAAGGAAGTAATTAAATCTAAAAGTGTTTCTGCGGATTTTCTCCCATCTTGAAAATAATAATCTATCGCTTCTTTTTTAGATGGGAAGACTGGATTAGTGACAAGGAATTGAAAGATATGATCCTCTGGATGGATACTTGCATTTACATTGTAT
This sequence comes from Bacillus sp. RC252, assembly GCF_044909215.1. NCBI lineage: Bacteria > Bacillati > Bacillota > Bacilli > Caryophanales > Bacillaceae > Bacillus > Bacillus sp. RC252. The sequence goes on from NZ_JBIYDV010000042.1 coordinate 6,046, forward strand.
TTGTGTGCAATTTGAGAAAGCAAATCTTTATTTGCTTCTATAAATTCTTTCAAAGAGTAACCCCCCTTAAATGATAGTAACGTTTTACAAGAGATACTGATGGCGAAGAAAATATATCATTAAATCTTCAAATATGCTTTAAGGTACTTTCTATATGTGTACATTTTCTTTTTTGAAATGTCGTCGATAGTAAAGGTTTCTTTAATGAAATTCTGCATTTGTACAACTTCACTGTAATGGGAATATGAATCTTCTGTTCTCGTTACGCTATTTGTATGTCGTCTATGATAGTTTAGCGGTTTTGGATTGAAATAAATGTTCCCCTCTTTAAGAATAGAAACATAGAAAAACCAATCACCAGCTACTTTAAACTTTTCTAATTGTTTTTCTGTAGTTTTTATATCTATGTTTTTAAAAACTACACTTGAGACATTAGGTATGGTGTTTTTGATAAGTAATGTATCTTGTATTTCATCTATCCCTTTTCGGAAATAAGAACTTTTCCATTTTTCTTTATCAATATCATTTGTGTAATCTAAATAATGATTGGCTAGGATATTTCCTTGTTCATCTATTTGTTTTGATTGTGTGTAGCTTAAGGTAACATCACCATTTATATGAAACCCTTGTATTACTTCTTCTAAAAATGTCTGATCACATAAGTCATCGGCCTCTGCAATCCAAATATAATCACCGGTTGCTGCAGAGATGCCTTTTATCCATTGTTTAAATACAGAACCAGAGTTTTTATCATTAATAATCTGCTGAACTTTTAGGTGGGGCTTATTTTCGTTTGAGAGCAGCTGTTCAAATATAGATACGCTATTGTCAGTAGAGGCATCGTCTAGGAAAATTAGTTCGTAAAGGGGATAGGTTTGGTTTAATATGGATTTAACTCGGTCAGATAAGTATTTTTCGTAATTATAGTTCGGTATGATTACGCTTATTTTTTTGTAATTATGATCAAGTAGGTTTAACAGTTGATAAATGTAATGAAGAAAGTTGAAATCTTTTTCAATAAGCTCTTGGCCAAAGCGCCCTTTTTGTAATCGTAAGTCTTCATCTCCAATAAATTCATATATTCTTTCCAGCACCTGCGGTAAATTTAAAAAATCTACTAAGGCGCCAGTTTGTTCCGTAACAACATCTTCAAAACCTCCAGCGTTTTTAAACCCTATAACAGGGACTTTTGTATCTAATGCCTCTAAAACAACGTTTGGAAAAGGATCTTCTCTTGAAGTTAATAAATATAAATCAGCCCCGGCGTTATATAAACCGATATCTGGAGTAGGCTCAACTAATGTGAAATGTGCTGTATATCTTGGGGATAGCGTGTTAAAGAAATGAACATCTGTTCTCCCGACCCAGATAAAATGAATATTCGTATGAACCTTTCTTACTGAGTAAGCAATAAGTGAGAATAAATCTATCCCTTTCCGATGATCAGCGAAACCTACTCCTAAAATGATTTTGCTATCTAGAGGCAGGTTGTGTTTTTTTCGTAATTCGCTTCTAGCTTTTGCAATATTGCTCTTATAAGGATTGTGGTTAAACAAGCCTTGAGGGAGGATGTGACATTTTTGATGATCTAATTGGGTGATTGTACAGAATTTTTCATACACGGACTGTGAAGGGAAGACAATTTTGCAAGCAAACTGGGCAATGTTTCTAGCTTTTCCCTCGGCAGAGTACTGTTGTATTAAATGCGGCAATTCATGTATTAATGAAATAACTTTTATATTGTGTTTAGCTAGTAATGCAACTATATCACCACTTATGACGGTACTACATATGGCGATGGTATGGTCTTGTGATAGTAACTTCTTTATTAATAATTCGACTCTTTTTTCTGTTGGGTAGTCTTCCTCTAGGCAATAAACAGGACCATACTTTTGAAAATCGTGGATTAAAATGCCCGTTCCAATAGAAATAATTGCGACGGAGTAATGAAAGTTTTCTTTAAGAGCTTTAATAGTATGTAAAGAAAGCAGCTGTGCTCCGTGGAAATGGGCATCATGGGATACATAAATGATCTTCTTATTAACCTGCATTTCATAACGCCTCCTAAGTTAATTAGATTTTTAGTAAATGCATGGTGTATTTATAATTCCTAGAGAGAAGTGGTAGGAGATAATTGTGAATGCAGCTGGAATGTACTCGAAATAAAAAGTGCTACCTTTAATATATATTTGTTTGGCTTGCTATTCATTCTTTAGAAAGGTGTAAGTAAGAAAGTATAAACTGTCGATTATGAAAGTGATTGCACCAGTTTATTAATCTCTAGGAACGGAGTATAAATGAAGAAGGTTCAATACCCTTTAGAATTTATAAAATAAAAAGGATAAAAGGTATTGACGATTAGGATATAGAGGTGTAATATAGAACAAGTCGCCGATAGCAACAACGCAGAAAGCGACAAAAGAAATAAAAAAACTTGGTTGACATTGAAATATGAAAATGTTAACATAAGGGAGTCGC
>NZ_JBIYDV010000043.1:0-8318 GCF_044909215.1 Bacillus sp. RC252
ATCTTACAACTATAAATTATAGACTTAATTCAGTAGCATGTAGTTCATTAAAATAATACTTTGATTTCTTTAAGCACTACAGAAACAACTTTATTGTTATATTTTTTAGTGAAGTGAAGTATCTTACATACAAAATTAAACAAGCATAATCCCGTCCTATATTTAGAACGGGGTTATGCTTGTTTGAGATAATAAAATTAAATAATTTTATTATAACTACACATTACGGATTAGATAATATTTTCTTTCTGCTATAAAGCCGCACCTTTCCCGCGCTCTTCCTTAAACCGAAGCTCAAAAGTATCCGCTGTAATTTCATCAGCTTTTGGCAATGAACGTAATTTCGGATGAAGTAGCCATACGAGAGAAATGAATAAAATTCCGATGCTAGCGAGCGCGAAAATGAGTTGGCTACTAAATACATTTGCGGTGTATCCGCCAATTAAAGAGCCGAACGGCATAGCGATTGTACCCATGCTTCGTGTGACTGAATTGATGCGTCCAAGATATTGATTTGGAATTAAAGTTTGACTAATTGTCGCAAATAATATGTTGGTCGCACCAATTGGTATCCAAGCTAAGCCGAATAAAAAAATTGATAACCATTGAAACGGTACAAACGTAGAGAGAAACCAAAAGAAAGCGCTAGTCGCAAAGCTAATAATGGAGACATGGCTAATATTATGTTTACCAACCCATGAACTGAATAGTGCTCCAATTAAACTACCGGCGGATATAGCGGCTAAAAAGAAACCGTATAATTTAACCCCTCCTAAAGAATCGGCGAAAGAAGGGAGTATTGCCATCGTCATACCGATTGAAAAATTAGCGACAACTGAACCGATTAAGAAGATGCCCATTAATGAACGAAAGACGATTGAAAAGCCTTCTTTTAAATCAGAGAAATATTGCTTTGTTGAAAGTGATGTGCCTGTTTCGGTTTGTGTCGGCATTTTTAATGAAATAAACAAAATCGCAGTAATCGCGAATGTGAAAGAGTCGATTACATATAAAGTGATTGCGCCAAATAGTGCTACTAATATTCCAGAAAGGGTCGTACAAATTAAGTCAATGCCTTGATACGCAAATGAAAAGAGAGAGTTTCCTTTTAATAATTGTGTTTTATGCAGTAGAAGTGGTAAAGCTTTTGACTGTGCGGGATAGGCGAATTGTTCGATAAAGGCTACGATGGGCATAATGATGAGTAGTAGTTGAACTGTTAATAGATCGAAGTAGTGTGTAATAGGAATGATTAATATAAGAATGCATTGCAGGACTTGTGTGATTACAAGGGTGTTTTTGATTGACCATCTATCAACGAATGGACCGGTAAGAAATTGTAATGCAGAAGGTAATAATGTAAGGAAACCAGCCAATCCAGAATAAAAAGGATCACCACTCAGCTCATATACGAGCCACATCGCTGCTACATAATACAAACTATCTCCTATGTTTGTAAAAATTCTCCCTAAAAATAGTAAGAGGAAATTCCGGTTTTTTAATATGTCCACTTTATCTACTCCTTTATAAAAAATTTATTCGGTAAAATAAATTTGACCGTTTATGTAAAAAAAATCGCATTACGATTTTTCTTCTTTTTTTACAAATTGCTGCATTGTTCTCTCAGCGATTTGAAGTGCAGTAGTAGAAATATAATAAGCTTTACTATTTGGATCTTTATCCGCACTTTTTGTGATTTCGTTTAATTCAGCCATTAATTCATGAAACTTTTTCACCCACACTTGAAATTGTTCTGGCGTAGCATCAAATTCCCAGCAGGATGAAACGTAATTCCACTCAGCTGGGTCTTCACTTGCATTTCGTAATGTAAAAGATTCTTCTGGTGCAGCGAGAATATGGCTTTTCGTTCTTCCCGTCATTTGTAAAAAGATTTGGCGACCTGATTCGCTTAATATTTCTAAATGAGGTAATAGGTCCGCGGCAGGGGTAAATCCTTTAGCGACAGATTGATAAAACTTTTGAACGATGCCATTCTTTTCTTCTGTATATACGATTTCTATAAGGCCATTCTTCTCTAATTCTTTTAAATGATAATGAATTTTCGCCCTTGAAATGCCGAATTTTTCAGATAGCAGTTGTCCTGTATAAGGACGTTCGCATAGACGCATCATCATTTCGGCACGTAGTGGATCGCTTATTGCTTTTAGTTGGCTATAAGTAGTTAGTGTTAACACGGGCTTCAAAATGATCAACTCCTCAAATTAAATTACTCGGTCAAGATTATTTGACTGAATTGTATCAAGGATTTCATTTGTTTTCAATACTTTCTGAAAATTTAATCTTTCTTCTGTAATCTTCTGTTCATATTCCGTTCATATTTCTTTTTTATGATAAGTGCATAGAAAGTAATAGGAAGGAGCGAGCGAAATGTTTTTAGCTCTGCGTGAATTAAAACAATCAAAATTAAGATATGGATTAATCGGACTTATTATGGTGTTATTATCATTTTTAGTCCTTGTAATTTCAGGATTAGCAAATGGATTATCATATGATAATGCTTCATCGATTCAAAATATGGAGGCAAATAAATTTGTACTAGCGGATGATGCGGAAAATAAATTACTTCGTTCACAAATTAAGAAAGAAGATGTAGATAACGTAGTAAATCAAGCAGGCGAGAAAGAGGCAGTTCCGTTTCGTGTGAAAGTTTCAACTTATGAAAAGAAAGATAGTTCGAAAAAAGTTGATGTCGCTATTTTCTCAAGTGAACGTGATTCATTTTTAGAACCGAAAATTGTAAAAGGTGAGAAATTGGGTACAGCAAATAACGAAATGGTTGCCGATGAATCAATTAAAGAAAAAGGTATCGATATTGGGGATACAATTATTGATCCTGTTTCAAAGAAAGAATTTAAAATCGTTGGATTTACGAAAGATCAAATGTTTAGCCATACACCAGTCGTTTATGTAAATGAAGACGTATGGGGCGCTATTTCACAACCAAACCAAAAAGATTATAGTGCAATTGCGCTTAATACAGATAAAGAAATTAAAAATGCACATGTTATCGACAAAAAAGAAGTATTACAAAGTATTCCAGGATTTAAAGAAGAGCAAGGAACATTAACGATGATCATTGCGTTCTTACTTGTTATCGCTGCGTTACTAATCGGTGTATTCTTCTACGTAATTACGTTGCAAAAAACACAGCAATTAGGTGTACTAAAAGCAATCGGTACGAAAAATTCTTATTTAGCAAATAGCTTAGTCGTGCAGGCATTATTCTTATCAGTCGTTGCGATGGTAATCAGTATTGTTCTTGTACAAGGATTAGAACAAATTTTACCAGCGGGTATGCCGTTCTTATTAACAACACCGATGATTGCACAATATGCAGCAATCTTTATCGTCATTAGTATTTTAGGAACACTTATTTCGTTATATCAAGTGTTAAAAGTTGATGCATTAGAAGCAATTGGAGGCGGGATGTAATGACTTCATTATTAAAATTAGACAAAGTAAGTAAAGTGTACGGAGAAGGGAATACGGAAGTAACAGCCCTTCATCCGATGTCGCTTGATGTGAAAGCTGGAGAATTTATCGGAATCGTCGGTCCTTCTGGATCAGGGAAAAGTACGTTATTATCAATTGCGGGTGCTTTACTATCACCGTCAAAAGGGGATATTTACATTCGTGAGCAAAATATTACGAAGTTATCAGAAAAAGAAATGACAGACATTCGTTTGAAAAAAATCGGCTTCATTTTCCAGTTTGCAAATCTTGTTCCATATTTAAATGTAAAAGAACAATTGCTTTACATTGCAAAGCTAAAAAAAGACAACAAACAAGAATCTGAAAAGCGTGCGGATCACTTGCTAACAGCATTTGGATTATCTGAAAGAAAAACTCATTATCCAAATCAACTATCGGGTGGGGAAAAACAAAGGGTAGCAATCACTCGTGCTTTCATGAACAACCCAGATTTAATATTAGCAGATGAACCAACTGCAAGCTTAGACTCAAAACGCGCACGTGAAGTCGTGGAAATGATGAAACGTGAAGTGAAAGAAAGTCAAAAAGCAGCAATTATGATTACACATGATGAAAGAATGCTTGATGTATGTGATCGTATATTGACACTTAGAGATGGACAGTTAATATAAAGAAAAAAGGCCAACCGTACATATATGTGCAGTTGGCCTTTGTATGATTATTTTAAAATAGATATAATGGCTTTATTTTGAGAATAACGTTTTAATTTTATTTCGTGTTACTAATAAAAGTCCACCTAAGACAGATAACATTCCTAAAGGCACGTTACTTGATTGCTCACTACCAGCGTTAGGAAGTTCTCTAGCACTGTTTTTCGCTGGAACAGTAGTATTGTTATTGTCTGTTTGCGTTTGTTTCGATTGTGATACTTCATTAATTTTGTTATCTACATTTTGCTTTGTTGTATGTAACTCAGCTAATTTGTCATCAATTTTTTTCTCAGTATGTTTAAAATCGTTTATTTTAATATCTAAGTCTTGTTTTTTCTTTGTTAAATCATCTGAAACAGTTTGTTTCGCTTGTTTCATTTCGTTTATTTTATTTAGTAAATCTTGTCTAGCTTCTTGTAATTCAGCTAGTTTGTTTTTTACATCTTGTTTAGCTAGTTCTAAGTTAGCGGAAAGACTATCTAAATTGCCTTTAATTTTCTTAAGCTCCTCTAACGTGTTCCCAGTATTCGGCTTATTTTCTTTTAGCTCAGCAAGTTTGTCCTCAGCAGTTTGTTTCGCTTTCTTTAACTCAGCTAATTTGTCATCTACCTGTTTTTTTACTTCCTTAAGTTCATTAACCTTCTGATCGATGTTCTCTTTATGTTGCTTAATTTCATTCACTTTTTCATCGACAGTTTGTTTATGTTCTTTAATCTCAGTAACCTTATTATCGATATTTTGCTTATGTTCTTTAATTTCAGCAACTTTATCATCTACTTGTTTTTTATGCTCTTTAATTTCCGCGATTTTATCCTCGGCAATTTGTTTGTCTTGCTGAAGTTTTGCATCTAACTCTTGTTTATGTTGTTTAATTTCGTTAATTTTTTCATCAGCAACTTGTTTACGCTCATGTAGTTCATTAACCTTTGTGTCAACATTTTCCTTAACTTGGTTAAGTTCATTTAATGTTTGATCCACATTTTCTTTGTGCTGCTGTAATTTCGCATCTAACTCTTGTCTATGTTGCTTAATTTCAGCTAAGCGATCTCCCGTACTTTGCTGGGGAGTAGCTTCATTTACTTCTGCATGAGTAGGGGTAGATCCCGCAATCATTGCTAAAGCTAGTGTAGAAGCAGCGATTGTTTGTTTTGTTTTCATATTTTTGTACCTCTTTCCTATGAGTGAACTCTATTGTGTAAAATTGAGCATATAGAAGTAGATTATTTTATTATTATATACCATGTTCGGCGCCTAGAGGAAGTATTTGCATAATAATCTATGATTATGTGATTCTTATAGTCTCTTATTTTGGGATAGGGGACAAATCTTCAGCAAGATGAACAATTTCTTCTATAGTAGATTTTACATCTTTACTATCGCGAATAACAAACAAATAATCAGCCTCATTTTCTACAGGATCTACTACATCTTCATGTTGAGATTCAGCCTGTTGCCGAACGAGTACTTCTTTGAAACTGGAATAGTTACCTCTAAATATATTTATACTTCGCTTACTACGAGCTACTCTTTCATAAAGAATATCATCTGGAATGTCAAAACGAACGAGTATGCGTACATATTCCTCTTCCTTAAACAGCTCATTCAGCAAATACATCCGGCCGTTTCGGCTTCTATTTGAGTTGCAAATGATAAGGTGCAAATTTGTATATTCTTTTGCATAATCAACAATGAATTTTGAAAGACCGTGCTTAAATATATTAGCGCCTTCAGCCGGCTGCAATTTTTCATAATGTGTGTTAATAAATTCGGCTTGGTTGTCTTGATCCATAACGAAAGAGTGGGGTAACTTTTTTTCTAGTTCTTTAGCAAATGTTGTTTTTCCACTGTGGGTTTTTCCTACTGTAATAATGACTAATCGTTTCATATTGGCCTCCATATGTATTGTTATAATCTGGAATGTTCGGTGTGAATCGACAATTTTCCTGCCGGAGAAAATACAAAGTGGCTGAGTAGTAATGGGCTGAAAATTTCACCAAAAAACTTATTTATCCAATAATCCCCTAATGTGAAAAGTGTGATGTGATGTTGTCCTAACTCAAATGAACTAAAAAATATTCTGTTTAGAAAGGAGGCGACAATGCTATCGTTATTGAAATATATTATGGAAATGTGCCTGGTGAAAAGGAGGTCTAGAACAAATATTAAAAATAGCTGTTAATAATAAAAAGGTAGGAAACATATACCCTTTATTGTTAAGTACAGCCTTTCATAATCTATGTTGAATCAATTGGAAAATTCATGGAAAAGTGTTATGGTTTATTTGGGAGCTGCACATTATTTATGTTCAGTAAAAAAGGGGGATTAAAGTGGGGGCTAAAATTTTTAACGGCAGGCATATAGCCAATAGCAAGGATCAAGAATTTGTTGTTTTTATTATTGGTATGCGTATTAATAACCTATTAAAATTTTGGAAGTGGATACCAGTTTTTAATGCTATGGGACCTATGATTAAAGAATTATATCAAAATCCACAATGGGGTTTCTTACATACAGAATTCTTATTTAGTTGGAGAAAAGTAATCTTAATTCAATACTGGAAGGGATTCGACGAATTAGTAAACTATGCTCACGGAAAAAACCATTCATATGCTTGGAAATCATACAATAATAAGATTAAAGATAATGGGAGTGTCGGTGTTTTTCACGAGACATATCAAATAGAAAAAGGTGCTTCTGAAGCAATCTATGTTAATATGCCAAAAACAGGTTTATCTAGAGCTACCGAACACATACCGGTATCTCAAGATACTAATACTGCTCAAAAAAGAATGAATAAATAATTCGGAAAATTGTGTATATAATTTCGATGTTCCTGCCGGAGAATATACAAAGTATCGGAGTGTTAGCGGGCTGAAAACTTGACAAAAAAACTTATTTATGCTATAATTTACCAATGTAAAAATAAAGTGTATAATAGGGTTCTCCTGGCCAGGGGGACCCTATTTTTGTTGTGGAAATGAAGGAGAGTGTATGTGCGTGAAAAAAGGTGAAGCAAGTGTAACGTCGTTAGTATCAGCTTTCGGAAGGGCGTATCATAGTGAATTTGATAGTTCTAAAATCTTTGATGATTATGTAGCTAAAGATCTTATTTCACAAAAAGAACGTAATGATATTGAAACGAACATGGTTCAAGGAATACATTTTTTTAATAAAGGCATTGCACAGCAGTTTCAAGACAATCCGAAAGAAACTTTAAAATGGATTACACAAGTTCAATTATCACCAACACCTTTGGCACGCGCGGCATATTGTGAAAGAGTGCTATTACATGAAATTGCATTAGGCGCGAAGCAATACGTCATACTCGGTGCAGGCTTAGACACGTTTAGTTTTAGACACCGAGAATTAGAAAATAAAATAGAAATATTTGAAGTGGATCATCCTTCTACGCAAGCGTTTAAAATACAAAGAGTGAAAGAATCAGGTCTAGAAATTCCAAGCAATCTTCATTTTGTTTCGATGGATTTTACTAAGGATTTCTCTAAGCAAAAATTAGTAAATGAAGGATTTGAAAATAAAAAGACTTTCTTTAGCCTTTTAGGTGTTACGTACTATTTAACAAAAGAGGAACTTTCCAGTTTAATAGAATGTTTATTCGAGATGGTTCCAGAAGGGAGTTCTATCGTTTTTGATTACCCTGATGAAAACTTATTTACGGAAAAAGGATTATCCAATCGAGTTGAAAATATGATAAAGATGGCTGAGATAGGCGGGGAGCCGATGAAATCGTGTTTTTCTTATACCGAAATGGAAGCACTATTAGAAAAGGCGGGCTTACTCATTTATGAGCACTTATCACCAGAGGATATTAATAAACTATATTTTGAGGGACGAAACGATTATTTAGAAGCTTTTGAGACGGTGCATTATGTGCATGCGGTGAAGAAGTAGAGAAGTAGTAGGCATGGGGAGGGATCTCTGTGTCTTTTTTTTGTAAAAAAGGAAATGAGGTGTAGTGATGGGAAGTAATAAGCATGTTGCTATTGGAAGTAGAGGGATTGTGAAGAATAATTTAAATGTTTATATAGGGGGAAGTGCACATCGCTATCAAGCTAAGCTCATGTAACGTCAATGATAGGCGAGATTGTTTCTTTTTTTCGAAAGTCTATATGTAGGTGCTTTAAAGATTTGCAT
>NZ_JBIYDV010000044.1:0-6410 GCF_044909215.1 Bacillus sp. RC252
TTTAAACTCTATAAAACTCAAATGTATTTTTTTCTAGACATATTGCTTCATCGGAATTTTTGATAATAATATCAAAACATTGACTGTATGGATGCTCTTTAAAAAAGCATCCATTTTCAGGTTTTACAATTGATTAATTTTTTTCATTTCCTTTTTACGCTCAGCTCGCAGTTGCTCTAAAAAGCCTAAAAGTCCTAACAAAGTAGCGAAGATAGCTGCTTCAGCAAAAACGCAGTTGAACCAAGTAACCGTGTTAAGAATTCACTAAAAAATATTCGTAATTATATGGATAATTAGATATTTATTTATCAAATCCCGAATATATAATATTTTAACGGAATATATTAATGCTTAAACGTAAGTAAAATAAAAATATCAGGAGGATTTGCAATGTTCAAAAAAATTATTTTATCTAGTACTATTCTTTTGGGAACTTTAGGTATAACAACTTTGTCTTTTCCAGAATTAAGTTTAACAAAAGCAGAAGCTGCGATTAATGATGCGAAGATTCAAAAGGTTAAGGTTGCTGGTAGAGATTATGAAAATGGAACTGATGTACCAGCTTATATGACAGGTTCTTTTTCTATGGTAGGAGATAAAGGAGTAACATATACTATTAAACAATATGAGTTTAATAAAGTTATTGGTACGACAAATGTTACTACAAAGGGGTTATCTTCTCCAGTTGCTTTCCCTATGCCAATCACAGAGGGAAATAAATATGAGGTAACTTACAATGGCCGAGTGATTAGTACTTTTGTTGTCCGAGGGCATTAATTAATCAAAAAGAACTGAAGTCAATTTTGACTTCAGTTCTTTTTCTGGAACCTTATAATCCATTTTTTATTTAATTCGACCATATCCTGCAATATATTTACTCCAATACGTACTATCTAAGCTAGCTTCACCTACTCCGGAATTACTAGCATTATAAAACTTGTTATTACCAATATACATACCAACATGAGTAATACCTGATTTGCCCGCAACCGTTCCTTTAAAGAAAACTAAATCTCCTGGTTGAAGAGCCTTTTTTTCAACGCGTATTGTTTGATTATATTGATCTTGTGATGTTCGTGGTAATTTAATCCCTTGTGTTCCATATCCCCATTGCATTAATCCCGAACAATCAAATCCAGTTTTAGGACTATTTCCACCATATTTATATGGTTTACCTTCATATTTTTTCATCTCTGCATAGACTTTGCTAAACTGACTCGCAGTTATTGATTTTGTGGTGGAAGCTGATATAGATTGTATAGTGTTTCCATTTTGAGAAACACTATCAAGTTCATCTGCAGATGCAAAACTACCACCCGATCCTAGCATGACACCTAACGTTAATGCCCCAATAATAATTTTCTTCATAAATTTCTCCTCCTATAATCTTTTGCAAGAATTTATTCTTCTCACCTAATAGATTAATTGGGATATACGGAGAAATAAATGCAGAGAATTAGATAATATTCAACATATTTTTCATATTTTGTATATTTATTAATGTTTCATTTTCCTATATTTGTTTAAATTTGATAAATACAGGAACTAGATTAATGAATTATGCAATAAAAGCATAAAAATTTTTTATTAAAACATTCAGATATTAATTGAGAAATAAAAATAACTCTTTTATTTATTCCTTATTATCTTTAAGAAAAAGCATTAATTCTATTGGCGTTAGTGTTACAGATTCATTAGCTCCAATAATATGTAATTTGGTTTTTTGTGTGGTTGTTTTTCCAACAACTACGGGTTTAAACCCTTCTCCGATTTTTATAAAATTTATGATAATGGCTATTTATCAACGATTGTTCATGAGATTTTAGTTTAGACTATTATGTCTTTCTACATCAGATGTAAAAAGATATGAAACTGGAAACTTTTCAGACAAGAAAATGGGTACTAAATAAACTGTATCCGTTGATAATTCAGCATTTCACACTATAAAGTAAGCTCATTCTTTCATTTTTAAAAGACTTAAATTCTATAACATACGCTTTAAAACCTTTAATACGTAGAACAAAGACTGTAATTACAGAAATTATACTATAACGTTTTTATGTTTTTATAAAATAAAAAATAGGTGAATTGTAATCCGTGTTTGGGTATACATCCACCTATTCTTTTAATTTAATTAGCATGACCTAGTATTTGTATGATTTTATCAGCTTTGGAGTTTTGAATATGATAGTAAATCTCTAACCCTTTTCTTTCAGCTTTCAGTGCTTTCCCTTTCATTTTGGATAAATGTTGCGATACTGTTGATTGTGGAATATCCAAAATATTAGTTAATTGTGTTACATTTAATTTCTTGCTCTTAGCCAATTCACTAACAATTTGTAGACGTATTGGATGAGCCATAACTTTTAATAGTTCAACGTTTTCTTCAGAAACTAAACCTTGTACATTATCATTATTAAATTTGTTCATAATACAACCTCGCATTCAATTTATATTTTATTCGAATTTTTAATGTATATTCCTAATATCATTATATTAAAATTCTCTGTGCGTTTAACTATGAATTAATTATATAATTTCAACTTGTGCTATGTGCGGAGTTAATATGTGTTTGTCGTGAAGTTTTTTAGATGTGTTTAGTAATTAAAAAATCTACAAAGAAATTTTATCTCTTTGTAGATTTGAATTAATGAATTATGCAGTAAAAAAATACTAGTGCCATCAATATACCCATTTTTAAAGTAAAGATAAGTGAATCCGATTTTATGATTTTAAAAATGAATGTGTCTGTTATACCCCTATAACGCTGACTGATATGACCAGTATCATGATGAGTCTGATAATCTACAAGTTGCTTCCTTCCAGTGTCTTGATGATGATGCCATGTATAATGCTCTGGAGTTTTTCCTATTTTAAATAATTGAATTTCTTCATCCGTAAATTTTAAAGCCAATTCAGTCTTTTCATATTCTATTATTTTAGGATTTTGAAAATATTTTAGTTTACTATAATCTAAATATGTATACTATATTTCTTGTTTTTTCATAATTTTTTGATATGCTGTTTTTTATTATGTAAATTTCAAATAAAGCTTGTATGCTTTTTGATGTATTCCGCGATATATGTCTGCCCGAACTCTCTAGCATTCTCATAGGCCTACCAAGTTCCAAATGAAGTCTTTGTATTTATAATCCTGGGATCCTTACCTCTCATTTCTTTCTTTACACTTTTTTCAACTTAAATAAAACGCTCTTAAAATTACCTGTTATCTTTCCCTCTATTTTCTATATTATATATATAAACCCTTTTTTGTAATTACAATGAATTCTTTCAGGAACGGACCTGAAAAAATGACCTCTCAAATTCATCTGTAAACAACATTGTCATCTTAGGTAATGTATTTAGACCTGATAGTTAAAAAGTCTCTTGAAAATAAAAATAGACCACTTAGAACGTTTTTGTGTTTTTTAGGGTCTATTCTTACTAGAATTTCTATTCTTCTATGTCTTCTTTTACTTCTGCGGATAAAATGTCTTCAGCAAACTTCTTGTAGCCATTATATCCTTTCTTTGCAGCCTTTTTCTTTATTGCTTCTACTACCTTTTCATCAAGATATAGACTTAAATGCTGCTTTTTTTCTTTCGACTCCTCTTTTGATCTATTTTCAATTCTTTCTTTGAAAATTTCCAGATCGTTTTTTAAGTACAATCGTTCAGTAGATTTCCCTTTAGCAATCTCTTTAAAGGGCAATATCCCATCTTTAGCTGCATTATGAACGTAAGTCTTAGATTTATTTAGAAATTCAGCCGCTTCTTTTAATGTTAAAGAGTCTTTGTATAATTCCTCTAACCTTTTTACATCTTCTTGCTCAAAACGATATCCACCATCTGCTTTCCAGGTATCCAGATTGATAGGTTCGATGTGTTTATACTTAATTAAATAGCCTAATTGATTTTTTGTTAAACCTACCCTATCGCATACCTCTTCTAAAGATAAATAGTCCATTTCTCACCTCATCCGAAACTTTCATTCTAGCTGTTGTTTAAATTTTCTTAGTTGATACTTTGTTAAACCTGTTTCTTTTACTACATCTGTGATTGAGTACTCCTTATACTGCAGATACTTAAATGGATTTTCCATATAACGTTCTCGTACCTTATTAAATGTACTCTTTTTCGATAAAGAATTCAATTTCTCTCCTTTCTCTCGGATGGAATCGAAAATGGGACAACCTTTGCAATGTTTATAGTTTCTTTGTTTTGCCTGTTCTTGCTCATCTGTACAATTCACTGATAGGTTGTTCAGAGGGCAAATTGAACAATGGGTATCTTCTAAATTATAGATTTCATATAAAATTTTCCGACGAAGATTAGTCAAAAAAATCTCCTCCTACCGCACTTGGATTGAAATGTACAAAAAAACAAATTAAACATTTCCATTATACATCAGCTAAACAGAAACGTTAAATATTAAGGAAAAAATATATATTTAAACATTTCATTTTATACCACAATAAATAACGCATTTATTGTGGTATAATTAGAATCATAAAAATTTATATAAAAAATATTTGTTTAATATTTCATTCTACTAAAGGTTGTGTTTAAATTTGAATATTATAAATTACGAACATAGTAACCAACTTGTAAAATCAAAATCAGATTTTTTTGATAGCAGTCATTTTGAAAAAATTATGGGTATGGGCATCAGAAATATTGACTATTCTAAATTAAGTGAAGAATCATTGGTTTATTTATTTCTACACGATGAACCTTCTTTAACAAAAAAAAGAAGTGAACGAACAAAAAAGATTTATCTGCATGATCTGTCTCATTTTCTTCGCTACATAAAAGAAACAATCGGAACCATTCACGATTTATCCCATAATGAGATGGAAATCTACTTCTATCAACTAAGTAAGAAGTATGCTGCCACTACATTACGTCGAAAGAAAACGGTAGTCCAGCAGTTTCTAAAATACGTTTATGATAACAATGGTCTCTCAGATGACTATAGTAGTCGTCTCAAAAAAGTATCTGTAAAAAAAGAAGAGCTGGTCAATCGTGACCTCTTTCCTGAAGAAGTAAATGAAATACTAGATACACTGAAGAAAACAAATTTCTTTATGTATACATTGTTTTTCCTTCTTACGACTACTGGACTCCGGATTGAGGAAGTTGCAAACGCAAAATGGGCAGATCTTGTATTCCATTCCTCATTAAATGCTTATCTCTTGCTTGTAGTTGGGAAAGGAAATAAAGCCAGGGAAGTTCGTATTTTTGAAGATGTACTCGACGATATCTGTCGCCTTCGTCAATTGCGTAAACAAACAAGTGAATTGGACGCCTCTAGTACATATGCTTTTCTACCTAAAGCCGATGGCTCTTACTATAGGGCCGACTACTTATCAAAATATGTAGCAGAAAAGATTGAAGAAACAAACTTACCATTTTTACGTTACCGAAAGGATAGAATTACCCCCCATACCTGCAGACATTTCTTTGCGAATCATTTGATGGGAAAAGGTGTCGAACTTAAGAAAATACGTGACTATTTAGGACACGAATCTATTATGACGACGGAACGCTATTTAAGGGAACGTACAAGACGTCAAAACTTGGCCACAATAGATATAGGAAATTCATTGTTTTAGTAAACATATATAATAGGAAGATTCTCGATTTGATGTATCGATTTCTTCCTATTTTTTCGCGTATAGAATTATAAATGGCTTTCTATTATCACAACATTAAGACTAACTATTACAAATAAAAATAATTTATGACTTATTATAAGTCATAAGGATGCAATTTAACTTTTCTGTTTTACACTAACGTTATAAATCAGAAAGGAAATGTGATGATATGTCTCAACTAAGTAAGCGACTTGCTGAGTTGAGAAAAAACAGGGGTATACTCAATTCGATGTAGCATATCGCCTGAATATCGCACGTACCACATATGCCAATTGGGAATATGGAAAAACTGACCCAGACGCAGATTCAATCATGAGTATTGCAGACTTATACAATGTATCCATTAATGAATTGTTTGGACGAAACGCACCTCTAGAAAGTAAATTAGAATCAATTAAAGTAGCAGCGTCAGATCTATCCCCTAAAAAACAACAGGAAGTTTTTGATGTTCTTATTGATTATACTAATTTCATTAAAAAACATTTCACTAAATGAATTTAAATTTTTCGTATAGCACCTTTTATAGGTTCTGGTGCAAAAACTTCAAAATATCTAAAAAAAGTCTTTCAGACTTGGACATACTGATATTATTACTCTAAAAAAGGATGTGATTGGTATGGAAAAGCAAAATCTATTCAAGTGGAAACATTATCAACCGAATGTTATTTTATTAACCGTGAGATGGTACCTACGGTACAACCTCAGTTTTCGTGATTTAGTCGAAATGATGGAAGAACGCGGGCTATCCCTGGCT
>NZ_JBIYDV010000045.1:0-6131 GCF_044909215.1 Bacillus sp. RC252
CATCTAAAAATAAAAATTGACGTTCACGTTGTTTGTTTCGTTCAGTTTTCAAAGAACTTGTCTGTCGCTCATTTGCGACTCCCTTATGTTAACATCTTCGTTAGTTAATGTCAACTAAGTTTTTCATTTTGTTTGCCGCGTTCTGCGTTATTGCATCGGCGACTTGTTCTATATTACACCTCTATATACTAATCGTCAACACCTTTTTATAAAGAAATTTAATTTAGTACCTTTGCACTCTTTTAACTCTAGATAAGGACCTACAAAGGTTTCATTAAAATAGCCACCACCGTCTACTTTTCTTTACCAACCTATTCTTCTAAATACTATTCAATTTAGGCACTTCTCTATTTCAAAGGACTTGCTTCCCCCATCTTACCGAACTCATACGATTGATTCTTTTCAGCTAAACTAGCAACCTTATTTTAACAATTAATAGTATATACTTAGAAAGTTGCTTTATTTTTTATTACCGCTCCCTATCCCCCTTTGTTTATCAAATTGTAATATCAATAACATTCTATTAGAAACAGGTGACGATATGAAAGATATACGTATTCTTATAGCAGATGACGATAAAGAAATTCGAGACTTATTAAAAAGATATTTAGAGCGAGAATTATATATGGTAGATACTGCAATTAATGGCGAAGAAGCGTTGTGCTTATTTAACCAAAATAACTACAACCTCGTTATATTAGATCTTATGATGCCGAAAGTAGATGGTATCGAAGTGTGCAGAAAACTTAGAGATACAACTAATATTCCTATATTAATGCTAACTGCTAAAGATCACGAAGTTGATAAAATTTTGGGCTTAAGCATAGGTGCTGATGATTATATTACGAAACCTTTCAGTATTCACGAAGTGGTTGCAAGAGTAAAAGCTCTTATGCGACGTTTTTTAGTTCTTGGAAGTAACACTAACGTACAAGAGAAAACAGCTTTAACATTTAAAGGACTAACTATCGATTTAAAAAAATACACAGTCCATACGAACGGAAAAGAAATCAACTTAACTGGAAAAGAACTTGAACTATTAAAATTCTTCGCTTCAAACCCAGAGCAAGTATTTACGAAAACACAACTCTTTCGGAATGTATGGGACGATAATTATATAGAAGATGATAATACAGTTATGGTGCATATTAGAAAGCTTAGAAAGAAAATAGAAATTGATTCTTCCAATCCAAAATTCATTCAGACTGTATGGGGAATCGGTTATAAGTTTGTAGGTGAAAAGGTTGAAAAATGATAAGGTGCTCTTTCTTATTTCATTACAACTTATCATTTGCGGACTTTTAAATATAGATATGGGATACCATGTGAAAATATCTTTATTTATTGCTCTTATCATAATCACAATATATCTTTTCTTTTCAAGAGTTCACTTTATTCAAAGCAACGAATCGATGGTTACTAAATTAAGCCGTGCACTTAAAGGGAATTTACAAACGAGGCTATTCACAAATAACGACCGTTCACTAAATAGTATCGTGTTTTCAATAAACGACTTAATAACTGCATTAGAAAAGGGCCAGATCGAAGCAAGGAAATCCCAAGAAGCTAGAAAACAACTTTTATCTAATATCTCACATGATATCCGGACACCACTTACTTCTATTATTGGATATATTGATGCTTTAAAAGATGATGTCGCTGCTTCTGAAGTAGAAAAGCAAGAATATCTTGAAATACTTTATAAGAAATCGAATGACTTAAAACATCTGGTCGATGAAATCTTTAATATGGCCAAGCTAGATGCTGATGAATTTCCATTAAAAGAAGAAGAACTCGATTTTTCTGAGGTTACTAGAGAAGTATTAATCGAATTTTTACCCGAGCTATCAAAACATAACATTGAACTACAAGTTCTCATACCAGAATCTACTTCTCCTATTATTGCAGATCACCTTAGCCTTATACGAATTATAGGTAATCTAATAAAAAACGCTATCCATCACGGAAAAGCTGGGAAAATAGTAGGAGTCGAACTACTAGAAACCAATACAGAATATGAGATTCTTATTTGGGACAAGGGACCCGGTATTCCAAAACATGATTTACAAAACGTATTTAAGCGGATGTACCGCAGCGAACAATCAAGAAATCCTTCTTACGGTGGTAGTGGCCTCGGACTTTCTATTTCTAAAGCCCTCGTTGAAAAAAATGGTGGGCGTATATGGGTTGACAGCATTCCTTGGGAACGAACTACTTTTGGTTTTTCCGTCCCAAAACACACTACTTTTAAGAAATAGTTAAGAAATGATTAATATGCAGTTAAACCTTCCTTTTTATTATGTAATTAAGAACTTATAGAAAGTAGGTGCCCCTATAAATACAATTATAAAAACGACAAACCTTACTAAAGTTTATGGGAACCAAAAGTCAGTAGATAATCTAAATATAAATGTACAGCAAGGAGAGATTTATGGATTCATAGGGCGTAACGGTGCTGGTAAAACAACTACAATCCGTATGCTGCTTAGTCTTATAAAACCTACAAGTGGAAATATAGAAATATTCGGTGAGGATTTACTTCGGAATCCAAAAGACATTTTAAGAAGAATCGGTTCTATCGTTGAAGTCCCAGGATTTTATGAAAACTTAACTGCAAGAGAGAACTTATTAATTAATGCAAAGATAATTGGTGTTCACAAAAGGAATGCAATTGAAGAAGCATTAGAAATTGTAGGCTTGCAGCACGAAACAAAAAAATTAGTAGGAAAATACTCTTTAGGAATGAAGCAACGCTTAGGAATCGCACGTGCTCTTCTCCATTATCCTGAACTACTCATACTAGATGAACCAACTAACGGACTAGATCCAATCGGTATTAAAGAAATGCGAAAACTCATTAAATCTTTAGCTCAAGAAAGAAATATAACAATACTCATTTCTAGTCATATATTAGCTGAGGTGGAACAACTAGTCGATCGTATGGGAATTATTCATGAAGGAAGGTTATTAGAAGCAGTTTCTCTTGATACACTGCGTAAAGCCAATCGTAAGTACATAGAATTCCAAGTAAATAATGATAATAAAGCTGCGATGCTATTAGAAAATCATTTTCAAATTTTTGATTATGAGGTACATGATGAAGGAAATATTCGCGTTTATTCCCACTTTGGACAGCAGGGACACATCAACAGAACGTTAGTTCGTAATGATATTGAAGTATTAAAAATTGTGATGAGCGAAGATAGACTAGAAGATTATTTCACCAAACTAGTTGAGGGTGGCACAATTGGTTAATCTGCTTTATACAGAACTATTAAAATTGAAACGATCCAATATGTTTTTGATTAGTATTATCGGAGCAGGTGTCGCGCCATTTTTAGTGGTTGTAGCTTCTTATATACACATGAAGACAAAGCAACCTACTCCAACTATTTTATTTGGTCAACTGTTCACTGAAGTTAACCTATACACTACTTTAATTATAGGATTCCCCTTATATGGAGTTGTGATCGCTTATCTATTTACCCGTGAATACACGGAAGATACATTAAAAAATTTGCTAACTATCCCAGTATCACGTATTAGCTTTATTATAAGTAAGTTTATCCTTCTATTCCTTTGGATCATGATGCTAACTTTAGTTGCTTGGACGCTAAC
Organism: Bacillus sp. RC252; assembly: GCF_044909215.1. NCBI lineage: Bacteria > Bacillati > Bacillota > Bacilli > Caryophanales > Bacillaceae > Bacillus > Bacillus sp. RC252. The sequence continues at coordinate 3,619 of NZ_JBIYDV010000045.1, forward strand.
TTTATTATTAGGGCTAATAGGTAGCTTCCCTGGGTTTAGTATCACCTTACTTTTAGGCTCTCTCATAAAATTTTTAATATGTGGTGGACTTCTCTTTCTTTTGTCTTCACCTATTGTACTACTAACTCTTGTAATGAAGACCTATGTACCGCCTATTATATTAACAATCATTATTACAATGACTAACCTTATGATCGTAAATTCAAAACATAAAGACCTATTCCCATGGACCGCTACTCTAGATATAGCAAATAACGAATTACAACCGACTTATCCACCAGAGTATTCTTATATCATCATTGCAGTAACAGCTATTTTCGGATTTATTACAACACTATTCTATTTTAAAAGAGTAGATATTCATTAATTTATAGGAGTGAAACTATGAGAGATCTTATCAATGCCTTCATACTTGGCATTGTAGAAGGGTTAGCTGAATTTTTACCCATCTCTTCTACTGGCCATCTTATATTAGTCGGACATTTATTAGGTTTTGAAGGAGAAAGGACAAAAACATTTGAAATCGTCATACAGTTAGGGGCAATTTTAGCTATCGCGATTTTATATCATAAACGCCTTGTTTCTTTATGTAATATTAACCCCCTTCTACGGAAAGAGAAAAAATTCAATGCATTACATGTTTTTCTCGGTGTATTCCCAGCGGTAGTTGTTGGCTTATTATTACATGATGTTATTAAAACATACTTATTTCAGCCGTATACTGTCGTAATCGGACTTGTAGCAGGAGCAATTCTTATGCTTTTTGCAGAAGCAAAAAAAGCAGAGGCAACCGCCTTTTCACTAGATGATTTAACATACCGTCAAGCATTAACAATTGGATTATTTCAATGCTTAGCAGTATATCCTGGCTTCTCTAGAGCGGGCTCTACTATTTCTGGAGGGCTATTAGCAAAAGTAAATTATAAGGCTGCATCTGAGTTCTCTTTTCTCATTGCCATTCCTGTAATGGCCGGAGCTACAGGGTTAGACTTATTAAAAAGTTGGAAGTATTTAAGTGTAGATGATATTCCTATGTTTGCGGTAGGATTCATTACCTCTTTTCTTGTAGCAATGCTAGCGGTAGTAACTTTCCTGAAACTTTTAGAAAAGATAGGTTTAAAACCTTTTGCATATTATCGTATTTTGTTAGCTATCTTATTTACACTTTTCGTATTGCTATAGCTTCATATAAGCCACATATTATTAAACCGATATTCAAGGAATATCGGTTTTTATCTATTTCACCTCTAGTATTACTCACTTCAATATGGCATAGTGGATAATAGATCAATATTAATAATCAGAATATTCTTTACCTCTAAACAACACTTCATTAAAATATGTAACGTTAAAAGCTATATTTGAAATCCGAACCTAGTGATAGCATTTCTTCTTTATACACATATACTGAAGTAAAAATAAGCACCTTAATTGATTGAGTCTACCCATTACACCACGACAGAACTAATGTTCTCACCCCTTTGCTATACATCACTTCTTCCTTGTTTCTATATTTATGGAAGCGAAGTACGTGTAGGTGATCGGGCATTGACCCTAACTTTATTGCAGCCCAAATCACAAATAGACTACATAACAACTATATCCATTACCATACGAAACAATCCAGAAATTAAACATCCCATCTATTTATATGGGCGTCTACGGGAAAGATGGCCATAAATGGACAGAACGTGTTTACAAACCATATTCATTCAGCGTATTATCTTTATTAATCCGTAATACAACAATACAAATTTTAAATGACTACAAAGCTATTACAAATAAGCAAATTGTCCAGGGTTTATAAAGAAAATCAACTTTAGCTAAAGTGAGGTAAAAATACAAATGAATCCATTAGCACAAACATATTGGGATACTTATTGGGGGAACAATGAAAAACCGAAATCTGTTACAGCTTGGCAATTTGGTGATTCTCCTGATTATCTCGCTAAACTAGTCATTGATGGTGTAAAAACTGCAACATGCTCCGGCCATATTTTTTATGAATTAGAAAACGAACCGCTACCAACAACCAATGATTATAGTATTGTACTCAATAGTCAAGATGAACCTGTAGCTATTATTAAGACAATAGAAGTAACTATAATGCCAATGAATGAAGTGACTGAAGAATTCGCTTTCGCTGAAGGCGAAGGCGATCTTACTTATAATTACTGGAGAGACACCCATATACAGTTCTTTACAAAGGAACTAAGCGAACTTGGTCTTAGTTTTTCTGAAGATATGCTGCTCGTTTGCGAACGTTTTAAGCTTATCGATGTAAAAAACAAAGTGAAGCTATGATAAATAACGATTTTACCGGAAGTCCCTACTAGATAAATACATTTATCTTTAAACAAATAAGCTTGTTATCAATGGATTTCTTGAGCCATTAATAACAAGCTTATTTCATTAAACACAAAAAAGACGAGTCATTCTGACTCGTCTTAAAGTTGCTTGGCGACGTCCTACTCTCACAGGGACAAGGTCCCAACTACCATCGGCGCTAGAGA
>NZ_JBIYDV010000046.1:0-5530 GCF_044909215.1 Bacillus sp. RC252
ATTTAAAAAAGATGACTCCTGTTGGATACAGAAATCATCTTCTTGATGTTGCCTAACTTTTTTCAAAATGTCCTTTACAAAGGGTACAGATTAATTTTATGTCATGCTTTTTTATTTTATAATTACAGAGTTTTGTATACTAGCACTAAAATTTATTTGAAATAATTGTTTGAAAAGGTGTTATTAAATTGGACGTTTATATCATTTCTTTTATATAAAGGAAAAATAAGAAATTAGAAAATAAAAACAAGCAATGAAGAGAACAGCTGAAAGTAGCTTACACCGATGTTTATAAAAAGTTATAGAGCATTTCTTTGAATGAGGAATGCTTTTTGTTTTTGCTTGGAATGAAAATATACAACAAAAATATTATATAAAATAATAAAATTTTATTGTAAAACAATAAAATATATAATAAAATCAAAATCAGAATAAATAAGTGAGGTGCTTTTTATGGAAAAGGTAACAGCGTTGTTTTTAAAATTAGAGGAGGTATAACTATGGACATTAACAATTTAATTATTGAAAATATTGATACGCCTCATGAGCTGGAGAGAATGTATAGAAAAGACCCGAAAGCTTTTAAAAAATCATTCTCACAAGCATGGGATGAAAACCCTGATTCTCAGGTGCTAGCTACTTGGTATGAAAGATTGCATTTCAAGGAGACGGCAAATAAAGAAAAAATATCGCTGTTTCAAAAAGGTTTCTTATTCATGGGCATGTTAGCTATTCTAGCTGGGATAAGCACTAGAATCATTTTCCACTTTGTCGAGCAGGAAGCAATTGCTCCAATTAACCTGGCTTTTGGTATAATTCCCTTTATCGCTGCCTATTTTGTTTACAATAATACTCCGGAAAAAAGTATTATTTATTTCCTTGCATCGTTATTCCTGATTTCCGGGTTGTATCTTAATATGTTGCCATTAAATTATAAAGACAGCAGTATCCTTGCTTATTTACATCTTCCTATATTGTTATGGGTCTTATTGGGACTTGCGTTTACGGGAAATGAATATTCAAAAGGCAGTACAAGATTAGCTTATATTAAATTTAATTTAGAATATTGTCTTCTCTACGCGAGCATGGCAGTGAGCGGAATGATACTAGCAGTATTCACTATGCGATTATTTAGCTTTGTTGACTTGGATATAGGAGAATTCTATTTTAGTAATGTTGTTTTATTTGGAGCTGCCGCTCTCGCTGTAGTGGCTGCATACTTAGTATCATTGAATCTTAAACTTGCTAAAAATATTACACCATACATATCTAAAATTTTTAGTCCTCTCGTCCTGATCACATTGTTGATCTATCTTATAACGGTTATATGGGTCGGGAAAAATCCGTTCTTGGACCGCAATTTCCTAATGGCCTTCAACGGAATACTCCTTGGTGTACTGGCTGTTACTATATTTTCTATCGTTGAGAGTGATTCAGACGAGAGAAAGAACATTTCAGATTATATAAACTTTGCCTTAATTGTTCTTGCGCTTATTATTGACACTGTCGCATTGTCAGCCATCGTATTCAGACTTTCTTCTTACGGGATTACACCTAATAGACTTGCTGTTTTAGGAGTAAACATACTGATCTGGGCAAATCTAATTTGGATTATGTTTTCCTATATGCGTTTTCTACAAAACAAATCAGGACCGACAGCTATCCAAGATGCCGTTACGAAGTATTTGCCAATCTACGGACTTTGGGCAGCTTTCGTTATATTTACTTTTCCTATAATGTTTAATTAGAAAGGCTTTGTTAATGTAACGACAAGCTAATTTTCTATAACGTATAAAATCCTTAGAGCCGATAAGCAGCGTTAATTCTATAATTTCTCGACAAAAAAAACGTCCCAAAGTAGGACGTTTTTTTATGTGTATTGCTGCTTTTTCTTGATAAGCAATAACACTTGTGAAACACAAGTCAGAACGGGCAACTCAATTAACGGCCCAATCACTAATGCAAGTGCAATAAGAGGCTCGTCTGGAAAAGCTGTTACAGCAATAGCGAGTGCAACAGGCGAGTTTCTCGCTAATGTTGTTAAGCTGAGGCTGACAGTGTCTTCATAGGATAAATGCATAATACGTCCTACAAACTGTCCTAGTATAAAGTTAATTATGAAGAACAGTAATACTGGTATAAGTAACAATAAAACAACATTCATATTTTGTAATAAGTACTTACCTTGTGAGGCAAACATCGCTACTATTGCTAAACTTAAAAATACAATTTGGGAAGAGCTGAAAAATGGAATGAGTTTATTCTCAAGTGTTTCAACTTTTTTCATTTTATGCATAATGAATTTTGTAGCGTGCGCAAGTAAAAATGGTAAGACGATTACGATAACAATACTTTCTACTAAAACAGAAACCGCTACAGTTTTCATTACACCAGCAAATAAAAACAAATAAATTGGCAGCAATAATACTTGTAAAATTAAATTTACCGGTAGAATTGATGTAGATAATGCGACGTTACCTTTTGCGATCTCTGTGAAAATTAAATACCAGTCTGTACACGGAGTAACCATTAACATAATAAAGCCAACCCAAAGTGCTGGGTGATCTGAAAGAAATAATGCGCCTAATCCCCAAGCGAGAAGAGGTGTCCATATAAAGTTAATACCTAGGCTTGTTCCAGCGAATTTTAAATTGCGAAATCCGTTTTTAATTTCTTTTAATGGGATGCTTAGGAATAACCCATATAGCATGAAAAATAAGAAGGGGACAATAAATTTGTCTGAATACATATGTATGATATTAAATTGTCCGAGTACAATGCCGCATGTAACAGCAAAAAGAATAATAAAAGTTTGAATCTTTTCTATAGTGCTCATGAATAAATCCTTTCTAAATATAAATTTCCCTCTTTAAGTTTATTATACAAGTAATAAAGTTGTATTGGCTGTTTAATTGTATTTTAGTTATTATTTTTAATTCGAGATTTTATATTTAATTAAAAGTTACTTGACTAAAGTAAGTGGCTATATTACAATCACTTACATAAGGTAATTAAATAACAAAAAGTTTTAGGTTCCTTAAATGAAGGTATCTATTGGAACTTTTTCTTAGAATAAGAATTTTTATGATGATGAATAATGAATATGAAAAGAAAGATTAGGTGAAGGAAATGGGATTATTTAGCTCATTATTTGGTAAAAAAGAAGAAATTACGAAAGTAGAGGAGAATAAAACAATGTCAAAAGTATTATTTGTAAGAGCAAACGATCGTCCAGCGGAGCAAGCAATTAGTTCAAAAATGTATGAAACATTTGTAAGTGCTTATAAGGAAGCGAATCCGAATACAGAAATTACGGAGTTAGATTTATTCGCATTAGATCTTCCGTATTACGGAAATATCGCTATTTCAGGTGGATATAAACGTAGTCAAGGAATGGAGATAACAGCTGAAGAAGAGAAGGCAGTTGCTACAGTGGATAAGTACTTAAACCAGTTTTTAGAAGCTGAAAAAGTAGTATTTGCATTCCCATTATGGAACTTTACAGTACCAGCACCATTAATCACGTATATTTCATATCTTTCTCAAGCGGGAAAAACGTTTAAATATACAGCGAACGGTCCAGAAGGTTTAGTTGGTGATAAGAAAGTAGTTGTTTTAGGTGCTCGTGGTTCAGATTACTCTTCTGAACAAATGGCTCCTATGGAAATGGCTGTTAATTACGTTACAAACGTACTTGGGTTCTGGGGAATTGCAAATCCAGAGACAGTTGTAATTGAAGGACACAATCAATATCCAGATCGCTCACAGCAAATTGTTGAAGAAGGTTTAGAGAACGTTAAGAAAGTAGCGGCGAAATTTTAATTAATGATAGTAAATGTAAAACCAACATGGATGACCATGTTGGTTTTTTAGTCTGGTTTCCGTGTTAAAAAATGTATATTTATAAAATAAATGAAAAGTTTGAAAATAGTATTGCAAAATATTATATATCAAACTATAATGAGTTCAAGAATAGTTGATACTTAAATTAAATATTCAGAAAATTCAATTAGTTAAAATTGGAAATAAGATAAGGAAATTTGAATGGGGGTTATATTATGGCGAATAAAGTACCGTTTTCGTTCATAGTAGTTATCGGATTAATGTTATTTGCACTATTTTTTGGAGCAGGAAATTTAATATTCCCAGCGATGCTTGGTCAATCGGCAGGAGAGAATGTATGGATTGCTAACGCTGGATTTTTAGTAACAGGAGTAGGTTTACCATTACTAGGTGTATTAGCATTTGGTTTTTCAGGTAAAGATGATTTACAGTCATTAGCAAGTCGTGCTCACCCAGTGTTTGGGATTGTATTTACAACAGTTTTATACTTAGCAATCGGTCCGTTATTTGCAATACCAAGAACGGGAAATGTTTCTTATGAAATTGGTCTTAAGCCGTTTATGCCAGAGGGATTAGGTTCTACACCGTTAATTCTTTTTACAATTATATTCTTTAGTATTACTTGTTTTTTTTCGCTAAATCCTGCGAAAATTGTCGATATTGTTGGAAAAATCTTAACGCCAATTAAATTAACATTCATCGGTATTTTAGTAATCGTTGCTTTTATTCATCCGATTGGAGAAATGCAAGCACCAGTTGAAGGATATACATCACATGCATTTTTCAAAGGATTCCAAGAAGGATACTTAACAATGGACACGCTTGCATCGTTCGTATTTGGGATCATCATTATTAATGCAATTAAAGAAAAAGGTGCGAAAACGAAAACACAAATTATGGTTGTTTGTGCAAAAGCAACACTGATCGCTGCATCTATTTTAGCAATTATTTATACAGCTCTTTCTTATATGGGAGCTTCAAGCGTTGCGAAGCTTGGACATTTAGAAAACGGCGGAGAAGTATTAGCAAAAGTTTCTAACTACTATTTCGGATCATATGGCGGGGTATTATTAGGGTTAATGATTACAGTTGCTTGTTTAACAACAAGTGTGGGACTTGTATCAGCGTGTTCTTCATTTTTCCATAAGCTATTCCCAAATGTTCCTTACAAGGTAATTGCAATTACGTTATGTGTGTTTAGTGCTATTGTTGCAAACGTAGGATTAACACAATTAATCGCAGTTTCTGTTCCAGTATTAACAGCAATTTATCCACTAGCAATCGTGCTGATTTTCTTAACATTCTTCCACTCGTTATTCAAAGGTAGAGCTGAAGTTTATCAAGTGAGCTTAATCGTAACATTTATCATCAGCTTATTCGATGGATTAAGTGCAGCTGGAGTTAACATTGAAGTAGTAAGCCAAGTGTTCACTAAATTCCTTCCGATGCAGGAAGTAGGATTAGGCTGGATCTTCCCAGCGATTATCGGTGGATTTATCGGCTATGGCATTAGCGTTGTAAAAATGAAAAATGGAGTTCACCCAGCAGCTGGTGCGAATAAGAAAATAAGTTAAACAAAAAAAGTTATAGAATTTTAAAATGTACCCTATAGAATAGACACTGAAAAAAAAGTCTATTCTATAGGGTATTTCTTGTATAATGAGAGAAAATTGGGATCGGAGAAAGT
>NZ_JBIYDV010000047.1:0-4326 GCF_044909215.1 Bacillus sp. RC252
TGACCGCTTCTATCCACCGCCAGATCCTCTATTCCATCTAAAAAAACTCCAAACCTAATTTTCAATTGATATACTCGGATTTTCACACATACAAATCAAGGCTTTGAAAATATAAAGAGATCTCTCGCTCACTTGCTCCTTCTGGTTTCACACCGCATGTGGCTAAAAAAGGCCCTAACCGCTTCTATCCGTCGCTGGATCCTCTATTCCATCTAAAAAGAGGCTCTTTTAGCTCTTTTAACCCTTTGTTAATTCTTCTTCATCCTTCATACTATAATAACCTAAATTAATAACGATTAAGAAATAACCACCCAGAATACCTACTGCAAATGCCCACATTACCATATGATGCTCAATTTCGTACATAATAATAGCACCCAAAATTGCAGCTGCAAAGCGATTAAACATACCAAGCGTCGGCGCTTTCGTCTTCTTTACTATACTATCTCCAAGCTTTTCGATACGCCTTCCTAAAATCCAAACACAATACATGCTTACAATAAGTCCAATTCCTGCACCTAGAAAATGTGCTGAAAACGGTGTTAACATCCAGCCTAATAACAGAATGCCTAGTAGATAATACGATTGAATTTTAAACGACCTTAATGACATACTAATCATATTGTACTCCCCTTCAATAGTTTTTATCTATCTAACCAAAGCTATATAACTCATTTCTTTCGAGTCCATACTATTAAAAATTCATTTCACTCAAATTTTAAAAACATAAACAGTATGTTTATGTTTTTAAAATGCTTTTAGGAAATAATATTATACAAGATTTCTAATATAGAATCCCTCATAAATGTGACGTTTTTCAAAACATTTTCGTCCAATTATGAAAAAATTGATATCAATCTATGAACATACGGATATGATGTAATAAGCACATAAATAAAGGGGGCGTCTAATGATTTATTTTTTAATGGCTCTCATTCATCTCATTGTTCCTGCACTTATTGGACTTTCATTATATTGGTACATGAAAAAACATAGTATTTTCTATGCTGTCCTCGGTGTTCTTCTTCCAGGTATTATTCTTATTACACTCTTCCGTATTCCTTTTCTTAATTTAATCCCACTTATTACTGCCATTTTATTCCTCGTATTTTTACCAAAAATAAAAAAATAGGAAAGCAGATCATAGGTGATCTGTTTTCCTATTTTGATATAGGTTCTTGCACGATAGAATTAGCTTCTACTTTCTCTGATTTCACAAACCATAAACCGAAGAAAATGATGATTCCACCGATTATTTGTTGAAACGATACATATTCATTTGCCCATACAGCTGCAAATAAAACAGCTACAAGCGGCGTAATATACATATATACCATCGTATGTGACGCACCAATTTTTTGAACACCAACATACCACATGACTAAACCGAATACTGTTACAAAGAAAACAGAATATAGTAAAGCAAATAGTGTCATTCCGTGTGTAATGTGAAATGGCATGACAAATACATGTGGACCACTTAACAATAAAAGCGGAATCGCTCCAACTAATGTCGACCATGCAGTAACACGTAATGCTGAGTATTTTTTAATAAGCGGCCCTGCTAAAACGGGATAAAGTCCCCAACATATTGATGTAATAAGTCCAATCCCATTTCCGTAGAAAGAACTAGCGAGTGAATGCCCCGCTACTAAAACTAATGTAGCACCAATAAAGGCAATCATGGAACCAACTAACTTTCGAGAAGAGAATTTTTCTTGTTTCAAGAAAATCGCAAATAAAGTTGTAAAAATAGGTGAAATAGATATGAGTAAAGAAGCATTTGTAGCGGATGTGTATTTTACAGTTTCCATAAATAACGTTTGATACAGTACAATACCTACAACGCTAACGATGATTAATCTTGGTATATCTTTTCGCTCCATATAAAGTGACTTTTCGATAAAGAACGTAAGTAATAACAGTAGTGGTGCTGCTGTCATCATTCGAACTGCAGTAAACTCAATTGCTGTAAATTCTAAAAGTCCATATTTCGCAATCGTATAGTTAATCCCCCAAATAATAACGACACTTAAAATTAATAACTCAATTCCCCATCTTTTCATGCGCAACCCCCTCCGCAAAGAGAATTATACAGAAAATTCAACCATATGTACATTTCATTATGTGAAAAAATCCATAAGAAAAAGGAGCATATTATATACTCCTTCTCTCTTCATTATACTCGAACATGTAACTTCATATTCGGATTATAAAACTGGCTTGGGCTCTTCAGCTGGAAAGTCCCTCCAACTTCATGCCAATCAACTGTTAATTTATCATCCATAAATACAAGCTTTGTGCGATCTGCAATAAAGTTTAGTACGCTTGATTCGATATCTACATCGCGCTCATCTTTCTCTGAAACGGCTACTAAATCAATAATCCCGCTCATAACACAACCGCAACCTTCATTATCATAAAATAACTTTATATATTTCGTTTCACTTGGAATCGTATCCATAATCTTTTTATATGCTGCCTCTGTTACAGTAACGTACATGTGTTAACCTACATCCTCTCTTCTCGTATCATTTATATATTGTACCACCATTTTTCTTGAATCTTATATGCAGAAAATTAAGACTACTATAAAATATATGTGATAAAGTGAAACTTTAATCAGGGGGGTATCCATCCCCCTCTGATTATTAGCCCTCGCCAATCAAGCTTTTACGGGCAGTTAATGCGTGATAAAGGAGGTTGTATCACTGATGTTCAAACTACAGCGATATCTCATTTTCTTATGTCTATTAGGTAGCTTTTTTATTTCTAGCGGAATGATATTACAACATATACTTCCCTATTCTCCTTCTATTGGCTGGATTCTAGGTTTTATTTGTTTCCTATCCGCTTCTTATTTTTCCATAAAAAAACAAAAATAACTAACAAAGTAAGAACTATCTTAAGGAGGATTACCAAACATGCCAGCCTTAAAAGAAATAGAACAATAACTTAATCATTTATTACAGGAGAAATCCATTGCCATATCGACAATGATTATGGTAGGCATAAATACTCACTCATTATGGATTATGCGAAAGAAACAAATATGTCACTCATCGGTGTGTCACACTCTGCCTCTGAATATTTAGTGAAAGAGACATTGATGTATGATTGGTTTAAAGAGAATTTTGATGTAGATGTTACTTTGATTCCGCAGGAGACCTGGTGGTTATAAAACTAATAATACCTCCCCTATTTTTAAAATCTATATACACAATACGATCGACCACACAAAAATATAGAATCTACAATATATATATAGTAGTTCTACTTTTAAAACTATATTTTCAAAAATATAGAAAGGAGATAATATATGTACCAACGCAATTGCTTTAGTTGTGACGGTAGACGCAACAGCGGTTCTATCGGCAGTACTGGACCTACTGGCGCTACTGGACCCACTGGTGCCACTGGTGCTACTGGTGCTACTGGTGCTACTGGACCTACTGGCAATGCCGGGCCTACCGGGTCCGGTTTGCAAAGTACTACCGCTTTTAGTCTAGCAGCCGCTCCTAACTATAAAACGGGACAAGTTGTCACTTACACGAGTAGCGGCTATGTTGTAAAAAAAGATGCACCTCAAGGATTTCCGAATGTGTCTCAAGATTATATCTTATTGGTAGAAGGTGGTCCTACCGGTTCTACTGGTCCTACCGGTTCTACCGGTTCTACCGGTTCTACCGGTTCCACCGGTTCTACCGGTTCTACCGGTTCTACCGGTTCTACTGGGTCTACTGGGTCTACTGGGTCTACCGGACCTACTGGGTCTACCGGGGCTACCGGACCTACTGGGTCTACCGGGTCTACCGGACCTACCGGGGCTACTGGGTCTACCGGACCTACCGGACCTACCGGGGCTACTGGAGCTACTGGTTCTACTGGTCCTACTGGTTCTACTGGTTCTACTGGTTCTACCGGACCTACCGGGGCTACTGGCTCTACCGGTTCTACTGGGTCTACTGGTTCTACTGGGTCTACTGGTTCTACTGGGTCTACTGGTTCTACTGGGTCTACTGGGTCTGCTGGTTCTACTGGTCCTACTGGTTCTACTGGTTCTACTGGTTCTACTGGTTCTACTGGTTCTACTGGTTCTACTGGTTCTACTGGTTCTACTGGTTCTACTGGTTCTACCGGAGCTACTGGTTCTACTGGTTCTACTGGTTCTACTGGTTCTACTGGTTCTACTGGTTCTACTGGTTCTACTGGTTCTACCGGAGCTACTGGTCCTACTGGTTCTACTGGTTCTACTGGTTCTACTGGTTCTACTGGTTCTACTGGTTCTACTGGTTCTACTGGTTCTACTGGTTCTACTGGTTCTAC
>NZ_JBIYDV010000048.1:0-3288 GCF_044909215.1 Bacillus sp. RC252
TCCTTTCCTATGATTCTACAGAAAGAATAGCGTATTTTTTCATTTTAGGGGGGATTTTATTTTGTTAGCTTGATAGCGATGTGGCGGTACCCCTACTATGTTAAAAATAAAATTAGATAACGCCCTTATTCTATCTTTACAGTTTCTATCGATAAATATTTAAAAGCTGTATCAAAATATTCCTTTTTTCCCCAAGTATCTGAATTACCAATTACAACAAAATATTTTTTTGCTCTGCTTGCTGCAACGTTTAATAGATTTGGAGTACTGGATGCCCAATCTAACGGTCCTGTTCGCTGATCATCTACTCCCAAAACTAAAATAACTAATGGAGCTTCTTTTCCTTGGAAAGTATGAACCGTTCCGATCTCTATTTTTTTGTTTTCTACTGAATTTTTGTTTAACTGTTTTAACTTTTGAACAACACTTACAAAAGGTGAAATAATGTAGCAATCTTCCCCTGGATTATCTTGCGTAAACTTATTGGCAATCTCAATTGCTTTTTTTCCTTGATCAGGAATAAAGTGATTTCCTGAGCCAGTAGTTCTTCCTTCTATATTCAACCATTGACTCATGTACATTGGGTCCTGTACCATATTTTTGGTCTTAGTCGCGTGTAACATTTTGTCTTGATATGTTGTTTTATTACATATCTCAAACATAGGGCTCTCACAACGTCTATGAACACGAAGCGGTGACCCCAACCACTTTGTGTTATTTTTGGAATCACTCATTGTTCCGCCAAATTTGTTATTAAGATCAGCAAATTCTTGTACACTTACTTCACTTCTAGTTAAATGATAGAAAAATGAGCTTTCACTCGTAATTCCAGCACTTTCATTTGCTATTAATTTGAGCTGATCATCAGTCAACGTTACAACCGGAGGTATTTGTAATGGATCACCTACCACCACAACATTTTTAGAACGCCAAATGGCTCCAATTGCAGATTGTGGTGTAGCTTGACCTGCCTCATCAATAAACAACCAACCAATATCTTCCGTTTTCAAATCCCTTAAAAATCTTGAAACAGAAGCAAATGTTGAAGAAATTATAGGTGTAAGTAGGAATATGGTATCAAACATCGCTTGGATGAAGTCTTCCCTTTGCCTTTCATTAATTTGAGAATCAAGATTTACTTTTTCTTTCCCTCCTAAAAAATAGGCCTTTGCTAAAGTTAAATTTTTTTCTATTTTGTCCTGGTTTTTAATTAAGAAAGTACAATACTCATCCATCATTGTTTTGAATAGCCTACTCCGAACACAATTTATACGATATTCTTCATTATCACCATCAATATTAACAAATTGTTTTTTTGATGATTGCCATTTTTCATCATCTATATCATCAAAGTCATCGATTACTTGTGCGGTTTTAATCATACTTGATATCTGTTTTTCTAAACTATCAAAGGAATACTCAGCATTTTCATGTACATTACACAGATCATTAAGCTCATCTGAAATATTTTGAAAATATTGTTTTATATTTGCTGATTTCCCCATTGCGGCTGATATTTTACCCCAGCAACTTTCATCCTTGCTAAATCCTAAAAACTTGTAATTATTTTTCAATAAATCCTCATCTTTAGGCAAATCCATACTTATATTTTCAACAGCAGCATTATTATTTGATGTAACTAAAATACGATATTCTTTAAGTTTTGAATGAAAAGAATAATAATAATCCTCTTGTCCCTCAGAAAATTGTATTTTTGTAAATAAATCCTGTGTTTCCTTTAAAAACTTTACTTTTTCAAAAATAATATTTGCAAATACATCTTTTAACAATGTAGTTTTACCAGTACCGGGAGGACCGTTTACAGAAAAAATAAAACCCTCTTTTTCCTTTGAATTTGCAATAATAAGATTTAAAGCTACCTGCTGCATTAGTCCTAGCGGAAAACCTGAAGGCCATCTCGTAATTGGGATATTTCGTAAAATTCTTTTTATCTCGCTAATACTCTCATTATTAAAAAAGTCTACTCTTTCTCCTGAATTTTTTAATGTTTCCCAGTTATCTAAGGCTAAATATGTTTTTAATGCTTTACCTATCTTTTCATACTTAATGTTATGCTTTACTTTCTCCAAATCTTCAATATAGAAACTATTTACTCCAACATACTCTTTGTATGTAAGTCGAATATTCTTCTCATAATCCTTATCACTAGAAAATCGAAAAACTCCTTCTTTATCGAAGTGGCTATGTTTTATGTATGATTTCAATGTGCTTTGAATGTTTCGAGAAAGTTCTAACCAGTTTTTATATCTAACATGTATAAACTTTATACTCTTAGCCAATTCTACGTGTTCTTCAGACTCAGTAAATTCTAAATCATTACTGATTTTACTATAATTTTCACTTTCAATTACTGATGTTATTGCACTTATTAAATCCATCTCTAAATCTTTTAAACTTTTTCCAGGGCGAAGAAAATACTTAATTATAGGACTAACTACCACACTGGATTCTAATGTTGTATCCTTTATTGGCTTTAGCATATGATCTAATTGAATATGAATAAGAAAACTATTAGGGAATCCTTGAAAATCAGTAAAGCTTATTTTCTTGTCAAATTCATTAGAAAAGTATCTTAGCACTTCTTCTTTTGCAACAGGTAAATAGAATAACGATGCTTTTGCATCCATTAAATACTTACCTTTTGCACTTTCTCCCTTTTTTTGTAGAAACATTTGCATATAATTTTGAGGTGAACCATTGGGCCTTATAAAATCAAAGTACTCAAGGTTAGGTTCTCTATGAAAATAATTTTTAAAATTAATAAGGCTTAATGATTCTTTATCACAATTCATAAAATTAAAATGTTCTAGTTCAATGAAATAATTCATTACTTTTGAGGCTACTTCTTTATGATCGTTATTCTTAATTTCTTTCTTTTTACTATTAAAAATTAAAGAAAATACTTTCTTTAAACCATTCATTATTAATCTCCTTTGATAGAAATATAGTTTTACCTAAATTATACCAAATTTTCTATTGAAATATAGTCAGATTAAATCAAATAATTTCCTATAAGAAGCTAACTCTAGTTTTTTATTTATCATGATTTCTTATTCTGATAGTGATGTGGCGCTCCCCCTATAATGAATATATTGTTTGATCGTTAGTATTTGAATGCATCCAATCAAATGTTGTTTATGTGCAATCATGATGAGAAAAAGAGCATCCTTATATAGTAATCTGTACCCTTTGTAAAGGACATTTTGAAAAAAGTTAGGCAACATCAAGAAGATGATTTCTGTATCCAACAGGAGTCATCTTTTTTAA
>NZ_JBIYDV010000049.1:0-3258 GCF_044909215.1 Bacillus sp. RC252
TTTTTAAATGTAGTGTAGTGCTTTGGAAATAAACTATAATCAACAAACATAGACAAAATCCCTGATTTCGATCAAAAACAGGGATTTTGGGCATTTTAATGGACTTAGGGGAAATGAATAAACTAATGTTGCTTATTCGAGCAAAGCACCCATTACTTAAAGAAGAAGATCATGTTGATATTTCTATCTAATACTTTACTAAGATTTTTAATGGGTTAATTTTCCTTTTACTTAAATCTTCAAAGCATTGAATCAGTTCTTGTTTCGATATTTTCAACTCAAATATTTTATGTAATTGGGAACCTTTCCGTTTTATGTTCTCAAAATACCATTCCGAGTGTTTTTTGTAATCCCAACCGTCACTTGAACCTACGATTTTTAATTCTTTCTCATAAAACTCTGATTGTAATTCAAACTGTTCTTTATTTCCGTCCGATAGTATACAAATTTCACCGTTTACCAACAGTGATTTCTGAAGTAATTTAAAAGCATCATTGCGTGCTGAACACTCTAAACCATATTTATAGAAATTTCTTGGACATTCAGACTCATCATTAAAAACATTGTTTGCTCCTAAAAGTTTAGCTAATTCAACCCTTGCTGCATTTGGTTCTAATACATCAATATGATGAACTTTCATATATTCCTTTAAAAAATAAAGAGTTAAAAGTCCCATAGTTCCCATACCTGTAACCAATACTTTATCAGTTTCTTTTGGACTGAGTTTTAGAACACCTTTTGCTGAGTCGCAGGACAGAATGGTTAGTAAGGCATCAGAATGGTTTATACCTTTTGGAACAGGTATAGCTTTATGCGCTTTAATTACTCCATAATCTTTATGCCCATAAAATGCTACTACTCTGTCCCCATTTTTAAAAGACTTCACTTCATTTCCTATCCCTATGATTTCACCGTAGCTTTCGTATCCCGTTTCTTTAGGGTAATTTGGTGATTTTTCAGTAAAATCACTTTCCATATACTGTGGCAATTCTGCTCCAATACTAATCGCTCCTGCAATAGTTTTTATTAAGACTTCATCTTTTTTTAGAGGAGGTAGAATATGTCGTGTCCATTTAAGTTCTTCTTTTCCATACAAAACGAGAGAATATTGTTCCATAACATTAACCACCCTTAAAACTAATTTAAGTCTTCTTAAATTAATCTGCTGCATTAATTCAATAATACAGGACCTTGCTTCTCTTCTAATTCATATACTTCATCCCAATCAATCCCACAAGCTGCCGCATGTATTTTAGGATCATATTTCTGGCTACTTTTTAATACCGTATAGATTAAATTTGCAATTTTACCACAAAGATGACCGATTGCCTTTTTCTTTATCATTCCTTCTTCCACTTTACGATCATAATATGCTTTAAAAACCGTAGGCTTTCGTTTTCCATTTGCTAACATCATCATAGACATCTGATAAAGTACCCGACGTGCATCTCGAACACCACTATATGTTTGTTTAGTCGAGCGTACAGAAGTTCCAGATTGCGAATTTTCGGCTGAAACACCGAGGTATTTCTTAAATTCTTTATACGTATTAAAGCGATCTATATCGCCAATAACCCCAATTAGAGTACAAGCAATATTTTCACTTACAAAAGGAAAAGAAAGAAGTAACTCCGTATATGGATGTGGTTTAATTCCTTTTTCAGGGTTTCCTCTAAGGAGAGAATGAATTTCTACATCGATAAGCTGGATGCTTTCCTCAAGCCTCAAAGCTTCTTCAATAACCCATTTCTGTCTTCCCACTAGATGTTCTACGGGTACAGCCACTGTATGGGGCATAATTTCAGATAGTGTTTTCGCAGCTTTTTTCGCTACATTCTTAGCTCCTGCTTTAGAAATTGCCTTATACAGTTCATCTTCCGATGATTTCTTCATGTGAAGACCCGTAGGGTATTCTAATACTAATTTCATTACCGAAGAAGTACCCAATTTTTTAAATGCTTTATTTAAGTCTGGGTGTGTTACTTTTAATAATTGTTGAACTTGATTTTTTCTTCGAGTTAACTGAACGTTTAAATACCATCGATCTCGCATGACTGTCCGAAATAGGGATTGTAAGACAGTTTGAGGTTTTATTAAAGTAACTCCCTGCATGTGAGGGTGGAGCTGTTTATGCCATCCCATATAAGACATTACTTTGGCATCCATTGAATCTGATTTCTCTGAAATACCTAAATTATTCTTGCGAAATTCACCAACTGCTTTATTCTCCACTTGAAAAAGTTGATATCCTTCATTCAATAACACTTGCTGAACTAAATAAGAATAATGTCCACCAGTAGGTTCTAAAAGAATTAAGAAATCATCCCTGGTGATATTGAATTGATCTTCTATTTGCTTTAAAGCCTTTAAAAATTCTGCGATTCCTGCGCTATCAGAATTAAATTTCATCGTTTTCGTTCGCTTCCAGGCAATTCCTTTAGGGTCTAAAAAAGCATCAAATTTAATACAAGAAGCTACATGAAAACTAGCCCCAATATCTATCCCAACATAAAACTGATAAAACTTACGAATATCTTGAGCTTTATCATCCGAATGATTCCCATAACTAAAAGGAGTAATCGTATTTTCCATGATTTCCTCTCCGAACAGTAAGCAGTATGATTATATCTGACCATCCAAGTTTCTGTTAGAGCTTAGGCCCAATGTAGCATGTTAGGATTATATCGCCAGATATTTAATCTCAGATTTAACAAAAGAGTCTAGACTCACTAGCTCCATACATTTTTAGAGTTTCAACTGCACACTATTCACTATATTTATTTTAAACTTTCTCTATATAGTCTATTAAATTGGAGTATTCGACATTAACCATAATATTCCTTTTTAAAAAATAAAAGCCCTGTCGAATTGACAGGGTTATCCGTTATTGTATATTAAACTTAATGTGCAGTGCCATCTGTCTAATTGAATGGAGTGCCTCACATCAATATTAGAAGTCTATGAATAATAGCCCCAGTCCAGTTAATGGTCGGAATCACCTAAAGGTCACTGCACAATTTTATAATAGCGCATCTAGTAAGAGAAATAAACCAATGTCCCCAAACAACTTTCAGAGTTTCTCTAAAGAGCTCACGTTTAAAATAAAGGTACATTGGTTCTTCTTAAATTATATATTAATTATTCTCCTTATTCATTATTATTCATCTTACAACTATAAATTATAGACTTAATTCAGTAGCATGTAGTTCATTAAAATAATACTTTGATTTCTTTAAGCACTACAGAAACAACTTTATT
>NZ_JBIYDV010000050.1:0-2553 GCF_044909215.1 Bacillus sp. RC252
TAGCGCCGATGGTAGTTGGGACCTTGTCCCTGTGAGAGTAGGACGTCGCCAAGCAACTTTAAGACGAGTCAGAATGACTCGTCTTTTTTGTGTTTTAAACTTCTTATCAGCCTCAAGTAAGTAATCCTTATTATTTTGATCCTCTCATATTCATTTTCTTTCATCATTTTTGATGTGTAGTTTAAGATTTTCTATTCTGTTTTTTGTAGAAGCAATCTATCGGTGTGTTAAAATAGTACAGTTGTTTTTCGAGGTACTTTAATATAGGAAGATTTAAATTTTTTAAGGAGATAATATGAAGAAGATAGGTGTAATTACTATAGTGGTTTTAGTCCTTCTAGCAATTACTTATATGTTAGTCGGAAATTATTTTTATAATTATGCGTTGAATGCAAAACAAGAGAAAGAGTTTTTAGAGGATAATCCTCACTTAGTAGAAACTGTGAATGCATCGGGAGGTGTGTTTGCTACAAATGAAGAAAAGGATGCGAACTTTGTATCAAATCATAAACCTAATATACGAAACATAAATTCTTTCGATAAGTTGAAATTAACAGGTTATGAATATATGAATGAACAATCTAGCCATAAATGGGCAATTGTAGTTCATGGATATGATAGTAGGGCATCGAAAATGACGAAATATATCCGGAATTTTTATGAAGAAGGATATAACGTCATAGCGCCAGATCTTCGTGGGCATGGAAATAGTGAAGGTGATTATATAGGGATGGGCTGGCACGATCGTAAAGATATTTTGGTTTGGATTCAACAAATTGTAAAGAAAGACCCTAATGCTGAAATAGCACTCTTTGGAGTTTCAATGGGGGGAGCAACTGTAATGATGACTTCAGGTGAAGAGTTACCCTCTAACGTTAAAGTTATTATTGAAGATTGTGGATACTCAACTGTTATTGATGAATTTACTTATCAATTAAACGATTTATTCCACTTGCCGAAGTTTCCTGTTATGAATGCGGCAAATACAGTTACAAAATTAAGAGCTGGATATGATTTAGAAGAAGCTTCAGCTGTAAAACAAGTAGCGAAAAGTAAAACACCGATGCTATTTATTCATGGGGACACTGATACATTCGTTCCTTATGAAATG
Organism: Bacillus sp. RC252; assembly: GCF_044909215.1. NCBI lineage: Bacteria > Bacillati > Bacillota > Bacilli > Caryophanales > Bacillaceae > Bacillus > Bacillus sp. RC252. The sequence goes on from NZ_JBIYDV010000050.1 coordinate 1,112, forward strand.
TTAGATGAAGTATATAATGCTGCAAAAGTAGAAAAAGAGAAATTAATTGTTCCAGGTGCTGGACATGGAGAAGCCGAGAAGGTAGATTCGAATAAATATTGGAATACCGTATGGGAGTTCGTGGGGAGATACATTCCAGCGTAATTAGATTGTTTTAGATTTGTATTTTGTATATACGATAATCAGAAGGAAATGTTTTTATACTTTTGATTATCGTTTTTTCTATTTAAAAACTCATTTTAGTTTGTAGTATATAAGGTTTGAAGCATAAATTTTTGAATTCCTTATTGCCAGTGCTACAATAATTGAAAACTACATGTTAATGAGGTGTTTCTATGAAAATTGAAGTATGGTCAGATTTTGTATGCCCATTTTGTTATATTGGGAAACGTAGATTAGAAATGGCTTTAGAGCAATTTCCGCATAAGAAAGATGTTGAAGTTGAGTTTAAAAGTTTTGAATTAGACCAAAATGCTCCAATCTATTCTGGAACAAGTATTAATGAAGTACTTGCATCAAAGTATGGGATTAGTATTGAAGAAGCTAAGCGTAATAATATACAACTAGGCAATCATGCAGCTAGTATGGGGTTAAGTTTTAATTTTGAAGAGATGAAGCCGACGAACACTTTTGATGCGCATCGTCTTGCCAAATTTGCAAAGGATCAAGGGAAAGAAAAAGAAAAAGAGATTACGGAAAATCTACTTTGTGCATATTTCACTGAATCGAAAAATTTAAGTGATGTGGATACGCTTGCTACTATTGCTGAAGCTTCAGGTTTAGATAAGCAAGAAGCTTTACGTGTTATTAATGATAAAGGTGCATATGCAAATGATGTTAGAATTGATGAAGCGATTGCTCAGCAATATCAAATTTCAGGAGTACCTTACTTTATTATTAATCAAAAGTATGCTATTTCAGGTGCGCAACCACTCGAAACTTTTGTTGGTGCACTTCAACAAGTGTGGGAAGAAGAGAATCCTGCACCTAAGTTACAAGAGCTTTCTTCAGAGGGTGGAAGTGATATGTCTTGTACTGATGAAAGTTGTTCTGTACCTTCAAAAGAACAATAGTTTTTATGATGGAATAGCAACCCATAGAGTGTTTCATGGGTTGCTTATCTATTCTTATAGAAGAGGTATATAGATAGATAATTTAATAACGTAAATAGCATTTATAAAAAAATGAAGTTTTTTATAAAAACATATTGACGGTTGTATCTTAGAGGTGTAATATAGAACAAGTCGCCGATAGCAACAACGAAGAAAGCGACAAAAGAAATAAAAAAACTTGGTTGACATTGAAACATGAAAATGTTAACATAAGGGAGTCGCAAATGAGCGGCAAACAAGTTCTTTGAAAACTGAACGAAACAAACAACGTGAACGTCAATTTTTATTTTTAGATGCTAGACAAACTAACTTTATTGGAGAGTTTGATCC
>NZ_JBIYDV010000051.1:0-2137 GCF_044909215.1 Bacillus sp. RC252
AACGTGGTAAGCAAGAAACTGTCACCAACGCCTACTAGCGGACAGATGCATATAAGGTTCTAACGAACCGAAATTGCTTCATTCTTGTGAAGGTGGGGACAAAGTACCGACGAAGCATGTAACGAATGTGGAGGGATAGTCCCTAGTTTTGTTCTTTGAAAACTAAATTAACTAGATGTAACTCACAGGATCGAGTAAGATGATGGGACTTTTCGTAAGAAAGGGGAAATAATACATCGGTGAGTACAACATTACGACATGCAGAATATTACGATATGCAAAAAGTGTTCGATGATTTATACCAACGTAGTGAAAATAACGCTACTAAAGGTGTAAATCTATATAAATACATCATATCAAAAGAAAATATTCTATTGGCATATAGAAGTATAAAGGCTAACAGTGGTTCTAAAACTGAAGGAACAGATGGTATCACAATCGACCATTATAAAATGGAAGATGTAAATTCCTTCGTTGACGATATTAGAAAAACTCTCACAAATTACAAACCAAATACGGTACGTAGGATAGAAATACCTAAACCTAATGGGAAGAAACGCCCATTAGGAATCCCTACAATGAGAGATAGATTGATTCAACAAATGTTCAAACAGGTTCTAGAACCAATATGCGAGGCAAAATTCCACAAGCATTCATATGGATTCAGACCTAACAGGTCAACACACCATGCAATGGCTAGGTGTCAATATTTGATAAACAGAGGAAGATTTAGTCACGTAGTAGACATTGATATACAAGGTTTCTTTGACAACGTGAACCATTCCAAGTTATTAAAACAACTATACAACATAGGCATAACTGATAAAAGGGTGCTGACAATTATCTCTAAAATGTTAAAAGCACCAATCAAAGGAAAAGGTATTCCTACAAAAGGAACTCCGCAAGGAGGAATCCTAAGCCCATTACTTAGTAATGTTGTATTAAACGATTTGGATTGGTGGATATCTAGGCAATGGGAGAATATTAAAACAAGAAGACCATACACAACAGCAACCAAAAATCCATTGCTGATAAAAACAAAATTGAAGAAAATGCATATCGTTAGATACGCAGATGATTTTAAAATATTTACTAACAATCATCAATCTGCAATCAAAATATTCCATGCAGTAGAAGGTTATCTTAAAAATCAATTAAACTTTAATATATCTAATGAAAAATCGACTATAACTAACCTAAAAAGAAAATCTTCCGATTTTCTGGGGTTCTCTATCAAATCTGTTAAAAAGCGCGAAAGATATGTGGCAAACACACATGTAAGCGAGAAAAAGAAAAAGGATATCCTTGAAAAAGCAAAGACAAGGATTAAAGCAATTCAAAAAAGCCCATCAGGGAAAACAGTACAGGACTATAACTCTTATGTGCTTGGTATAAAAAATTATTACAAAATTGCAACACATGTAACTATAGACTTTGCTGAAATAGCCTTTCGTCTCTCGAAAATTTTGTTTAATCGTCTAAAATCAATAGGGAAATATAAGATTCCTACCAATGCGAATGCATTATACAAAAAAACTCATAGGAACAATTATAGAACCTTTGAAATAGCAGGCAATCATGTATATCCACTAGCGGACATACAAACACGATTCCCTCAAAGTTTTAGTCAAGACATATGCAATTACACTAAGCAAGGAAGACAAAAACTCATCAAAAGCCTAGAAGGTAACATTGCCAATGAAATGCAAAAGATGTTGCTATCCTCCAATAAAGGACAAAGCATGGAGTATACAGATAACAGAATATCCAGGTATTCCATGCAAAATGGTAAATGCGCTGTCATCGGAATCTTCTTAATAGCTGAAGATGTGCACTGTCACCATAAAATACCGAAAGGTATGGGAGGAACTGACGAGTTTAATAACCTGATTATTGTACATGAATTTGTCCACAGATTGATTCACGCTACAAATGACGAGACGATTAGAACATATATGAGAATTCTTCAATTGAACGATAAACAATTGAAGAAAATAAACAAACTCCGTAAAGCTTGTAATCTAGTTACTTTAGTATAAAAGGATAAGATGGGGCGCTGTATGCGATGAAAGTCGCACGTACAGTGCTAAGCGGGGGAAAAGATGGAGATAACTTCAAAGTCTTACCTATCGCAACT
>NZ_JBIYDV010000052.1:0-1629 GCF_044909215.1 Bacillus sp. RC252
GTTTCGACTTAGGTTTTTTTGTGTTTATTTTTATTTACCGAAGGTTAGAATCTGTAAATTTAATAATCCTAAAGACGAAAAAAGAATGAAATAGAAACGGTATAAAATAAAATTTGGATATTAAAGTGATAAGAAGGTTATAAAGTAATACGTTTAAATATAAATTGAAGGTAAGGATTACCTTTTTATGTTGATTTAGTTGTCGAATGAACAATGATGTTTTTGATTTAATATGAAAAGGTTATGCGAAAAATGGCTGGATGGCTATTTTTCGCATAACCTTTTTGTGGTTTTAAAGGATTTTACTTAAGAAAAAATCTATAATTAAGGTAGTTAACATATACTTTTTGATGGGTGTGGGGGATTATGAAAGAAATATGGATGTTATTAGTGGCTGTTATATTATGGGGGACGGCAATTGCGCCAACGAAATGGGCATTAGAATCTATTCAACCATTTACTTTGTTATTTATTCGTCTTTTCCTCGCAGGGGGGATTTGTATGCTTTTTTCATATGGCCAACTTCAAAAAGCAATCGTACATAAACATATTCCATGGAGAAGAATGAGTTTGCTATCTTTTACTGGTGTAGCTGGGTATTTTATGTTCACATCCTACGGGATTTCTTTAACAAGTGGATTACATGTTAGTATCATTGATGCTGCATTGCCGTTAGTTACAATTCTTTTTTCAGCTTTCTTTTTGAAAGAGAAAATTCAGCCGAATTATTGGATTGGTATTATATTGGGGGCTATAGGGGTACTTCTTATAACAATTTCATCTAACAATGCTGATCAAGAGGTATCTTTAATAGGAGATATCCTTATTTTATTAAGCACCTTCTTATTTGCTTTTTATACAGTATTGTTAAAACAACCGAAACAGGAACGGTATCTATCAAACAAGGTTTTTACAACATTAACTTTAATTATTGGATCGGTTATTTTATTACCATTTGCAATGGTAGAAACTTTTTATTACGGTTTCCCAAAGATTGAAACCTGGAAGACTGGACTTAGTGTAATGTATCTTGTTATTGGAGCAACAATTTTAGCATATTGGTTTTGGAATAAAGCACTAGAGAGAGTTTCAGCATCAGTAAGTGGATTATATTTAAATGCATTACCGCTAATAAGTATTGTTGCTTCAATTGTTCTATTAAATGAATCTTTAACGTGGAGAATAGTAATAGGCGGCGGCTTAGTCTTATTTGGAGTGGTATGGGCGGATAAAAGTAAATTAATTGATCTATTTATCAATTCCCGACAGAAAACTCCCACCTCAAGGAATCAGTAGGACGATAGTTTAAATAGAAAGGGGGAGTTCAAGAGTTTCAAGAGTTTAAAGAGTGCATGTATATAATGTGTAATCAAAAGGGCGTTTTGTATGTAATGGGATGTCCTTGTTTATTATTTTCATTGAAATGGAGAAATTGAATGACTGAAATTAATATAGAAAATACCTTTGGAATTATTTTTATTATTAATTGAATAAAAGGTGTTGACGATTAGCTTATAGAGGTGTAATATAGGAAAAGTCGCCGATAGCAACAACGCAGAAAGCGACAAAAGAAATAAAAAAACTTGGTTGACATTGAAATATGAAAATGTTAACATAAGGGAGTCGCAA
>NZ_JBIYDV010000054.1:0-1575 GCF_044909215.1 Bacillus sp. RC252
TTTTTTAATTTTAGTTTGGTTAAGTTAGAAAGGGCGCACGGTGGATGCCTTGACACTAGGAGTCGATGAAGGACGGGACTAACGCCGATATGCTTCGGGGAGCTGTAAGTAAGCTTTGATCCGAAGATTTCCGAATGGGGAAACCCACTATACGTAATGGTATGGTATCCTTACCTGAATACATAGGGTATGGAAGACAGACCCAGGGAACTGAAACATCTAAGTACCTGGAGGAAGAGAAAGCAAATGCGATTTCCTGAGTAGCGGCGAGCGAAACGGAATCTAGCCCAAACCAAGAGGCTTGCCTCTTGGGGTTGTAGGACATTCTATACGGAGTTACAAAGGAACGAGGTAGACGAAGCGACCTGGAAAGGTCCGTCACAGAGGGTAATAACCCCGTAGTCGAAACTTCGTTCTCTCTTGAATGTATCCTGAGTACGGCGGAACACGTGAAATTCCGTCGGAATCTGGGAGGACCATCTCCCAAGGCTAAATACTCCCTAGTGATCGATAGTGAACCAGTACCGTGAGGGAAAGGTGAAAAGCACCCCGGAAGGGGAGTGAAAGAGATCCTGAAACCGTGTGCCTACAAATAGTCAGAGCCCGTTAATGGGTGATGGCGTGCCTTTTGTAGAATGAACCGGCGAGTTACGATCCCGTGCAAGGTTAAGCTGAAGAGGCGGAGCCGCAGCGAAAGCGAGTCTGAATAGGGCGTTTAGTACGTGGTCGTAGACCCGAAACCAGGTGATCTACCCATGTCCAGGGTGAAGTTCAGGTAACACTGAATGGAGGCCCGAACCCACGCACGTTGAAAAGTGCGGGGATGAGGTGTGGGTAGCGGAGAAATTCCAATCGAACCTGGAGATAGCTGGTTCTCCCCGAAATAGCTTTAGGGCTAGCCTTAAGTGTAAGAGTCTTGGAGGTAGAGCACTGATTGAACTAGGGGTCCTCATCGGATTACCGAATTCAGTCAAACTCCGAATGCCAATGACTTATCCTTAGGAGTCAGACTGCGAGTGATAAGATCCGTAGTCAAGAGGGAAACAGCCCAGATCGCCAGCTAAGGTCCCAAAGTGTGTATTAAGTGGAAAAGGATGTGGAGTTGCTTAGACAACTAGGATGTTGGCTCAGAAGCAGCCACCATTTAAAGAGTGCGTAATAGCTCACTAGTCGAGTGACTCTGCGCCGAAAATGTACCGGGGCTAAATACACCACCGAAGCTGCGAATTGATACCAATGGTATCAGTGGTAGGGGAGCGTTCTAAGTGCAGTGAAGTCAGACCGGAAGGACTGGTGGAGCGCTTAGAAGTGAGAATGCCGGTATGAGTAGCGAAAGACGGGTGAGAATCCCGTCCACCGAATGCCTAAGGTTTCCTGAGGAAGGCTCGTCCGCTCAGGGTTAGTCAGGACCTAAGCCGAGGCCGACAGGCGTAGGCGATGGACAACAGGTTGATATTCCTGTACCACCTCTTTATCGTTTGAGCAATGGAGGGACGCAGAAGGATAGAAGAAGCGTGCGATTGGTTGTGCACGTCCAAGCAGTTAGGCTGATAAGTAGGCAAATCCGCTTATCGT
>NZ_JBIYDV010000055.1:0-1436 GCF_044909215.1 Bacillus sp. RC252
AAAAAAAGTCTATTCTATAGGGTATTTCTTGTATAATGAGAGAAAATTGGGATCGGAGAAAGTTCAAAATGACAAAAAAGCTATTTACAGAAAGAGACATTCAAATTCTATCAAATAACCCCTACATAAAATCTGTAAGTCAGAAAGGTATCACTTATACAGATGAATTTAAGCGTATTTTTATTGAGGAAAATGAGAAAGGAAAACTCCCTCGAAATATTTTTGAAGAATGTGGTTTTGATATAGATATGATTGGAATGAAACGAATTATGTCATCAGGAAGTAGATGGCGTGCTGCTTACAGAAAAAATGGTGTATTTGGTTTGCGAGATACACGCCAAAACGCGGGAAGAACTCTTGAGAGAGAGCTTACGTTAGAAGAGAAGTATGCTCGTTTAGAAGCCGAACGGAACTTACTAAAGGCAGAAAATGAATTGTTAAAAAAGATCAAACTTATGGAAGGGAGGATGAGAAGGAAATAACTTTATCACCTAGTCAGAAATATATCCTGATTCGTTCTGTCATCATAAAATATAACTTAAGAAATATGGTGAGTTATTTGTGTAAAGTAGCTGGTGTATCCCGTTCGGGATACTATAATTATTTTTCCATTTCATCTCAAGAACAACGGAAACAAAAGAACAATCAAGATGAAATCGTGAAAGAAATCATATTAAAAGCACTTCGATTTAGAAATCGAAAGAAAGGGGCTCGTCAAATAAAAATGACATTGGTGGGTCATTTTCAAGTTGTCTACAATTTAAAGCGTATCCGTAGAATCATGAAAAAATATGAGATTGTCTGTCCGATTCGGAAAGCAAATCCTTATAAAAGAATGCTGAAAGCTTCAAAAGAACATCGAGTAGTGCCGAATCAATTAAATCGAGAATTTAAACAAAACACCCCAGGAAAAACGCTTCTTACAGATATCACTTATTTAGTTTACGGTAAGAATAAAAGAGCTTATTTATCTACAATTTTAGACGGCTCAACCAATGAAATTTTAGCTTACCATGTTTCAGAACAGATGACATTAGACCTCGTAACAACAACTCTTCATAAACTAAAACGGAATAAGAGGATTCGATTGACTGAAGGTGCATATATTCATTCAGATCAAGGAGCCCACTACACAAGCCCTACCTACCAAAAATTAGTCAAAAAGCTAAAGCTCGGACAATCTATGTCAAGAAGAGGGAACTGTTGGGATAACGCTCCACAAGAATCATTTTTTGGTCATCTGAAAGATGAAGCACATATAAAACCTTGCGAGTCTTTTACTGAGTTGAAACAAGAGATTAAGAAATATATGACGTACTATAATCACTATAGATATCAATGGAATTTAAAAAAGATGACTCCTGTTGGATACAGAAATCATCTTCTTGATGTTGCCTAACTTTTTTCAAAATGTCCTTTACAAAGGGTACAGATTA
>NZ_JBIYDV010000056.1:0-1377 GCF_044909215.1 Bacillus sp. RC252
AAGGCTGAGCTGTGATGGGGAAGCTCCTTATGGAGCGAAGTCTTTGATTCCCCGCTGCCAAGAAAAGCTTCTAGCGAGATAAAAGGTGCCTGTACCGCAAACCGACACAGGTAGGCGAGGAGAGAATCCTAAGGTGTGCGAGAGAACTCTGGTTAAGGAACTCGGCAAAATGACCCCGTAACTTCGGGAGAAGGGGTGCTTTCTTAACGGAAAGCCGCAGTGAATAGGCCCAAGCGACTGTTTAGCAAAAACACAGGTCTCTGCGAAGCCGTAAGGCGAAGTATAGGGGCTGACACCTGCCCGGTGCTGGAAGGTTAAGGAGAGGGGTTAGCGTAAGCGAAGCTCTGAACTGAAGCCCCAGTAAACGGCGGCCGTAACTATAACGGTCCTAAGGTAGCGAAATTCCTTGTCGGGTAAGTTCCGACCCGCACGAAAGGTGTAACGATTTGGGCACTGTCTCAACCAGAGACTCGGTGAAATTATAGTACCTGTGAAGATGCAGGTTACCCGCGACAGGACGGAAAGACCCCGTGGAGCTTTACTGTAGCCTGATATTGAATTTTGGTACAGTTTGTACAGGATAGGCGGGAGCCATTGAAACCGGAGCGCTAGCTTCGGTGGAGGCGCTGGTGGGATACCGCCCTGACTGTATTGAAATTCTAACCTACGGGTCTTATCGACCCGGGAGACAGTGTCAGGTGGGCAGTTTGACTGGGGCGGTCGCCTCCTAAAGTGTAACGGAGGCGCCCAAAGGTTCCCTCAGAATGGTTGGAAATCATTCGTAGAGTGCAAAGGCATAAGGGAGCTTGACTGCGAGACCTACAAGTCGAGCAGGGACGAAAGTCGGGCTTAGTGATCCGGTGGTTCCGCATGGAAGGGCCATCGCTCAACGGATAAAAGCTACCCCGGGGATAACAGGCTTATCTCCCCCAAGAGTCCACATCGACGGGGAGGTTTGGCACCTCGATGTCGGCTCATCGCATCCTGGGGCTGTAGTCGGTCCCAAGGGTTGGGCTGTTCGCCCATTAAAGCGGTACGCGAGCTGGGTTCAGAACGTCGTGAGACAGTTCGGTCCCTATCCGTCGTGGGCGCAGGAAATTTGAGAGGAGCTGTCCTTAGTACGAGAGGACCGGGATGGACGCACCGCTGGTGTACCAGTTGTTCTGCCAAGGGCATAGCTGGGTAGCTATGTGCGGAAGGGATAAGTGCTGAAAGCATCTAAGCATGAAGCCCCCCTCAAGATGAGATTTCCCATAGCGTAAGCTAGTAAGATCCCTGAAAGATGATCAGGTTGATAGGTTCGAGGTGGAAGCATGGTGACATGTGGAGCTGACGAATACTAATAGATCGAGGACTTAACCATATAATATGAAGCAA
>NZ_JBIYDV010000057.1:0-1282 GCF_044909215.1 Bacillus sp. RC252
TGAAGTGAACCCCGAAAACGGGACACATATCAAAACACCTAAACCATCTGTTCCCTAAATTCTTTAGGGGATAGGTGGTTTAATTTTTCTTGAATTCGCACACAATTGTAGTAATGAATGTATTCTAGCACAATCTTTCGCACAGTTGTGTTGGATACTTTTGTTATCTTTTGTGAGTAGAAAGCTTCACTTTTTAAATGACCAAAGAAGCTTTCCATGACGGCATTATCATGGCAATTTCCTCTCCGGGACATGCTGGTGATAATGCCGTTTTCTTTGGCACATGCTTGAAATTCCTTCGCTGTATAAATGCTCCCTTGATCCGAGTGAAGGATGACACCTTTTACTTTTCTTCCTCTCATCGCTTGTTTTAATGTCTTCATCGCTAATGTCAGTGTTTGTGACTCACTAATGACATAACTAATAATTTCACGATTAAAGGCATCCATAATCGTTGATAAATACAAGGTACGCTCTCCAAATAATAAGTAAGTCACATCTGTGAACCACTTTTCATTTGGGGCTGATGCTTCAAATTGACGTTCCAATCGATGAGGAGCTACCACTGGTTCCGTACCATTTATATATTTCTTTTTCTTTCGACGCACTTTTGAGAGTATATGATATTGTCTCATAATCCGTAATACTTTTTTATGATTCACACACAGTCCCATTTTCCGAAGAGTGGCGGTCACTCTTCGATATCCATACCGTAATTTATGCCTAAGGCAGATTTTCTTTACTTTCTCTTCTATCTCGTCTTTAGGGCGTTCGGCTATCTGTAACCAACGATAAAATGAGGAGCGTGGTAATTCTAATACTTTACACAGTTCTTGTACGGTTACTTTTGTTTTTAATTCATTCCATAGGGTAATAACGGTATGTGGTTTCAGCTCCTTTCGATTTCCAGATACTTTCCCCATACAAGTAATTTTGTTTTTAAATGATTATTTTCTAATCGTAGTTGTTCCAATTCACTTAGCTCTTTTGACCCTTTTCCATAAGAATATTGTTTTCCCACAGGTTGTTGAAAACGATATGTTTGATCTGTGCGATACCATTTCATCCATGTCTTAATTTGGGAAACATTTTTAATGCCGAGTGTCTCCATAATGGTACGATTTGAATAACCATCCTTTTTCATTTCAATCACTTTCCATTTTATTTCTTCTGGGTAATGAACTCTTGTCTTCAAACGAAAAACACCTCCATTGAATTTGCATACTTAGTATGCGAATTCAGGAGGTGTTTTTTTCATGTACCACTATTCGGGTTCACTTCA
>NZ_JBIYDV010000058.1:0-1233 GCF_044909215.1 Bacillus sp. RC252
ATAAGATGGGGCGCTGTATGCGATGAAAGTCGCACGTACAGTGTTAAGCGGGGGAAAAGATGGAGATAACTTCAAAGTCTTACCTATCGCAACTAGTAGGGTGTAGATTAAATAGGACCTGTTGTATGGAACAAGTCCTTTCAAAAATGACAACAGATAATGAATGGGGGTTACTTGAACATTTCTATTAGTGGTAACTAGATCCCATTCGTTGGATGCTACGAAATTTCATTTGAAAGGAACATCCCAATGATAAGATGAGCACTGTAAATCTGTGCTCATCTTATCAGAAATTGCTTAGTCCTTAAAAATAAAACCGTTACGGACAATTCACAATGGTAATAGTGACGTTTGCCATTGTTCCAGGAGAATCAAGAAGTGAAGCAGTAACGGTTACTGTTCCAGGCCCATTAGCGGCTAGAAATACAGCGGTAAAGTTACCTGAAGCATTGGTAATGACAGCAAGAGGAACCATGAAAGCAAGAGAAGGGTTACTAAATGAAAAACTGACTACTACTCCTGGAGTAGGACTACCGTTTACTAATACTTGACCCGAAAAAAATAAAGTATTATTTCCTTGAGTGGATACACATGCTGTGGTTTCGTTAGAAGTCAAGGTAATAGATGCAGGCCCAGCAGGAAGATTAAATCCAGTTGGTCCAGTTGGTCCAGTTGGTCCAGTTGGTCCAGTTGGTCCAGTTGGTCCAGTTGGTCCAGTTGGTCCAGTTGGTCCAGTTGGTCCGGTTGGTCCGGTTGGTCCGGTTGGTCCGGTTGGTCCAGTTGGTCCGGTTGGTCCAGTTGGTCCGGTTGGTCCGGTTGGTCCGGTTGGTCCGGTTGGTCCAGTTGGTCCGGTTGGTCCAGTTGGTCCGGTTGGTCCAGTTGGTCCGGTTGGTCCAGTTGGTCCAGTTGAACCAGTTGAACCGGTAGCACCAGTAGCTCCTGTAGAACCGGTGGGACCAGTAGGGAATTGAAAGGGTTGAACAGGTGGAAGTGTAGGTCCAATAGAACTCGGATTAAGTGCAGCAAAAGATAAAAACTCGTCCATTATATATCACCTCTAAAAATCGTATTACTAATAGTAAATGTAATGATAGAGCAAAGTGAAATGGACAAGTGGCTGTATTTTAATAAATTAAACAAAATAGTTATTTGCGCGACACGTTTCCTTATAAGTGTGTAAACACGAAATAGGAGGGTTATCAATTTGATAACAACAACTGATTGACTGAAAGT
>NZ_JBIYDV010000059.1:0-1012 GCF_044909215.1 Bacillus sp. RC252
CCTTAACCGTTTTAATTAAAGGTTCTACTAATTTATCATCATCATAATCAGGCTTTGCATACCCGTCTCGTATTATAGTAATATCTTCTGATTTCTTCTCATTATAAGAGATTAAATAAGTTTCTTCTTTCCCATCAACATTTTTCCCATAAACAAATGTATCAAACGCTGTGATTGTTCCATCTGAATGAAATGTAAGATCAAAATCAGTTGCCATATACAATTTCTTTGGCAAAGGATATTTTTTATTTATATCTTCAAAAATACCTTCTACTCCAGATTCATATATATTATTATGTTTAAGTTTAACTGACCTTTCATGTTTTAACCTTTCTATAAACCATGCCAATTTGCCATTGTAATTTATTGCACTTTTATAAATCTACATCCCATAAAATGATGTAATTGCAATAATAATGATAATAGAAATGGATCTCCATGCTATTGAATTAGTTAATTTTTTAGATTCATATTTTCTGTTTTTTATCACCCGCATTGTAGTAAATGTAGTCATGGATATAAAAAGTACTATACATAATAAAAAAATATAAATATTATAATTCATTCTTCCGTACTTACAGTATAAGGCTAACTCATAACAAAAAATCCCGTATACAATTATTAGTATTGGATTTGTTACTAATGACAGAAGTATCCTTTTTGCATTTTCCCTAAATATAGAAACCACTCCTAATTACATGAATTACTGATATTAAGTATACTTTATTGTAAAGTAACAAAAAAGCTATTTAATCTTGCCGCCAAAAATACAATAGACATCTGTCTATTAAAGCCGTTTAAAAATCTAGTTGTTTCATAGACAATGGATTTTTGAGTGAATACTAAAGTTGCTTCATTTGGGAGCCAAATAATGAAAATGAACCCTCATAATAAACATAACAAATAGAGTATTTGCATTTAAACTCTATAAAACTCAAATGTATTTTTTTCTAGACATATTGCTTCATCGGAATTTTTGATAATAATATCAAAACATTGACTGTATGGATGC